>NZ_MXQD01000033.1:0-144062 GCF_002165585.1 Paenibacillus sp. MY03
CCCGGTGCGGAATGGACATCGCCAAGCAGCGGTTGCCGCTCACGCCGACAACCTATCAACAAAACATATCAATTACTGCGACTACGTCGGCCGGTACCGACATACTGCCTCCAAAACCCATGATTACTCGAAATTAAGTCGGTGAGACCGGCATACTGAGCTCCAAATGCACCATTTTCCGCAAATAAGTCGACCACACCGACATACAAGCTCCGAAGCAAACTCACCCTCGGTGCGGAATCGACATCGCCAAGCAGAAGATGTCGCTCACGTCGAC
Source organism: Paenibacillus sp. MY03 (assembly GCF_002165585.1). Taxonomy (NCBI): domain Bacteria; kingdom Bacillati; phylum Bacillota; class Bacilli; order Caryophanales; family Paenibacillaceae; genus Paenibacillus; species Paenibacillus sp. MY03. Next base: position 278 of record NZ_MXQD01000033.1, read on the forward strand.
AACCAGTCAACTAACCACAGTAGTTACTTAATAACCTGTCATGAGCATTCTACAACAGCCCGCCCCTACTCCAACAGCCGCTTGAGCAGTTGGGTTCGATTGGAGGTGCTGAACTTTTCCATCATGGATTTCAAGTGTTTTTTGACGGTGACCTCACTTAGATACAGGGACTTGGCAATCTCAACGTTGGTGCAGCCCTCCTCCAGCAAGAGCGCAACCTCCTTCTCGCGAGGCGTCAACTCCGGGCGGTTCATGATCCGCTCCGCATAGGTTAACGGCTTTGAGGCAGTTTCTGCCGTCGCCGAAGGCATAGTTGTCACTGAAGCTTCGATCGTTGCTGCTGCGGGCGAAGCTTGGGCAGCCGATTCCGGATCCCCATCCGGCTCGATCAGATGAGCCTGCCCGGTCATGCGGAGCATATGATGAATGTAGCTTATCGCGTTGCCGCCCTGACGGTCCATGACAAAGGTAACGGCTTCCCGTTCCTCGTCGTAGTCATAATGGTTGGCGTTATCCGCAATGGAGAAGCCCAGACTCTTATGCGTCTCCACGAAGTAAACGGTTGGCGCGGGCGATTCGATCAGCAGCTCCCCCGTGAAAATAAGATCGTGCAGCAAGTGGCCCATTGCCGTCTGCTGCGAAACGTCGCTCAGATCGGAAGTGTCGATCGTCTCGATGAACCAGCCCGCCCGCGTATGCGGAGCGGCCTCCAGCCGGTTGCGCATCTCGGGTGACAAGCTTCCGAAGTAGGGTTTGGACCGTGGCGCTTGCTCCAGATAGGGGAGCGTATCCCGATTAATGGGAATAATGACGGCGAACCCGATAATGCCCCCGGTGCTGCCTCTCATCAGCCTGACCACGTCGTAGCCAAGACCGAATAAGGCGTCAAAATCGATATGTTTTACCGTATAGCGGCTTTCCTTGGCCGTCAGCGGGAAGGAGAAGCGCTGGTTGGAATAAGGATCGTACATATCGATGAGACTATCCTTGGCTTCCGCGAACCGTGTCTCGACATACCTTTTCAATTCATCCTTGTGTTCGGCCTGAGCCGTCTCGAAGTGGGGAGGAGAAAGCTCGAACCAGTTCATGAAAGCGCGAATCAGCGCATCCCCGATGTAGTTCATGAGCTCGATGGCTTCCCGGTGTTCGCCGGCATCCCCCTTGTTCCGGGCATCCAGCCATCTGCGGTAATGATGCCGAAGCGCGCCCGCGCGAAGCTGTTCGTAGTGCATGGGCGTTCGGGACAACATCTCGCGGCTCACGAGCTCCCTCATCAAGCTATGTACGGCCCAGCCTTGATCCACTTTGCGGATGAAAGAGAATCGAATAAGCTGATAAAATTCCGCAGCGCTCATCTCCCGATTCAGCACGATAGACAAGCTCTCCTGATTGAAGCGGCGAAGCACGCAAGCTGCTTCGATCAATGGCCGGAGATGTTCGCCCGGCACCTCGCGAAGCCACTCGTTTACGATATAGGCAAGCGTCTCGTAGCCTCCCGGCTCCGCTTCGTCGAAGCTGCCGCTGTTCTCTTGCGAGAGCAGGAGCGCCATCAGGGACATCGTCAGCGGGTGGCCGCGCGAATAGCGCCAGATCTGTTGGATGGCCTGCGGGTCGCGTACGTGCATCGATTCGGCGAAGCTGGTAACGGCGGATAAATCAAGATCCAACAGCGGCATTCGCGTCACATACCTTCTCCAATAAGAGGAGAGAAGCCAGGCTTCCGATAACGCATATCGTCCCGCCAGCACGACGAGTATGCGTCCCCCCAACCTCTTCAGGAAGTAGTCCCTCAACCACTGGTCCATGCTTTCCATGCGTTCGTAAGCATCGATAAACAAACAAATCCGTTTTTCCTTCGAAAGCTCTCCAAGCGCCGCGATACAGGATTCCAGCAAGCTGGCCTCCGTCCGGTCCTCATGCCGCCGCGGGTCAATGGCGCCAAGAATGCGAAGACAGAACGCCTCCGGCGTTTTCACGAAACCTTCGCTGTCCATCATCAGACAGAGATCGCCATGCGAGGAGGCCATTCGCTGGAATTCGTCCAGCAAGCTGCTCTTGCCGATGCCGGCGGTACCATAGACGCTTATCAATTGTAAGGATGCCTCGGAGGACTCCCGGCATTTGACGAACTGGGCAAGCTCCCGTTCCCTTCCGACCAGCGTATCGCTGTTCCATTCCCCGCCTTGCTCAAAGGTACTCATCCGATCCCACGCTTCCCTATCTCCGTATCATTTCAGCTTCTATTCTACTCCACGCAAGGTAACCCATCAATGAGTGAAAGCGATAGAATTTTATTTTGCGGCAGAGTTTATCCTTTCGGATACCTCTTTGCTACCGTTTCAGATACTTATGCCTCCGAGACCCCGATGTTAGCATGGAAACATGGAAAAAACGGCTGAAGCAGCGGAAGGGGATGGCGGATATGGAGCGGAGCGTGAAGCTGGGGCATGCGGCGATCTATGCCAGAGACATTGGACGATTGGAATCCTTCTACCGGGATGTGATCGGAATGAAGGTTTTGGGAGGGGAGCGTCGCGGGGAGATTGGGAAGCTGGGCTTCGACCACGCGAACACGAAGGGCGACATCAGCATCGTCGGCCATCCGAAGGACGTGCGCATGACCTTTTACGCGGACGCGAGGGCCTGCGTGGAGCATTTTCGCCAGAAGCTGGTGGATCGCGGAGTCCCGGCGTCCGAGCTGGGCGAGAGCGAGCAAGGCGTCTCGTTCCTGTTCAGCGACCCGGAAGGCAATCGGATCGAAATGGCTTGGTTAAGCGAGCAGTAAGGGAAGATCGGATCATTAACGAAAGATGAGAGCGGAGGAGATTAAGGGTGAATGAGCGGCGGAGTGGAAGATGGTGGCGGAGAACGGGCAAAAAGGCGATTTTGAGCCTGTTGCTTGTCGTTCTTTTGATCACGGGGACGATGCAAGGGGTTGGCGCGGTCAGCCCGGAGCCCGAGGCGCCAGTCGGCGAGGAATGGCTGATGGAAGAGGTTCTGCAAGAGAGCGGGGATGAGAAGGCGGTGGCACTGGCCGGAGGAGGGCCGGTATTGGATCCGCTGCCCGAGCTGAGCATGGAAAATTACGTCGAGCTAAGCGGATTCGCCGAAGCAGGGGCGGATATCATGGTGTATTACGTCCGCGATGGCGAGGAAGAGATCAGCATCGGAGAGCCGGTCCGGGCGGAAGAGGATGAGAGCGGCGTAGGCCGGTTCAACCTCAGTCTGGAATTGCCGGACGAAGGCAGTTACATCTTCACGGCGGCTTCAGGGAAGGATGGCGCATGGGGCGAGCGTTCAGCGCCCGTCGTGATCAAGCTGGACTGGACGTCTCCGTTGGACCCGCCAAGCATGAGATGGGAGCTTCTAGCCTACAACGAGGTGCTGATTTCCTGGGATGCGGCGCAAAGGGAAGACGGCTCGTCGGATCCCGAGATCGCCGCTTACGCGATTTACGACGCGAACACGAACGAGAGGATAGCGGAGCGTACGGAGACGTATTACCGGCCTGAAGGATTGGAAGAAGGAAGGCTGTACCGTTACCGCGTCGCTTCCGTGGACCTTGCCGGCAACGAATCCGGCGGCTATCCGCTGACGATCGGCACTTCCCCTTCGACGGAGAACAAGTTGATCGGGCTGTACAACCGTGGCGGGAGCGGAATCAGCAATAGGACGACTCTAAGCGGGGATGGCTCCACCGCGATCGTGTTGGATCGCACGTACGAAGAGAGCATGTATTTGGGCCTCTTCTCGGTAGATGCCGAGACAAGGGCAAGGAAGCTCCTGACCGCTACGAAGGGCGGAGAGCCTATCGACGGAAGCATCGGCGAGTTCGCGGTCAGCCATGGCGGCGATATCGTTGTGTTCGCATCGGATGCGACCAACTTGCCGGCTTCGCCGGTTGAACGCGGGGAGCACGTATACGCCTACGACGGCGAGACGGGCGGGATGGAGCTTCTGTCGAGGGCCGGCGGCGAAGCCGGCGCGCCGTCGATTAGCAACGATGGACGTTGGGTCGCGTACGCGGATGGTGGGCGAATCTACCTGCATGACCGCCAAAGCGGCGAAACCCGGCTCGTGAGCCGTGCAGCGGGCGGAACGAACGAGGACGGAAGCAGCTCCTATCCCGCCATCAGCGGCAACGGGGGCATCGTGGCGTTCGTATCGGATTCGACCAATCTGGAAGGTTTTGAAGGCGTCGACGACGTCCAGGCGATCTACGCTTACGACGCGGTCGAAGACGCCATCGTGAATCGGCATGCGCTCGCGGAAACGCACGCTTCGCTGGCGCTTAACGGGGACGGCCGTTACATCGCCTACCTGCACGGAGACGAGTGGGGGAGCTGGATGAGCCCTTTCCTGTTGGATCGAACGACGGGAGACCGAATGGCTCTGAACAGCCAGCGGGACGAGGGGGAGGTTACCGGCAAAAATTACGATCGTTTGACGATTAGCGACGACGGACGGACGGTTCTGGCGAACTTGTTCGATTACGACTCCGAATTGCCGGGACTCTACCGTTTCGCGGAGCAGTTCAGCCTGGACGATCTTGCCCATCCCGTCACGGTGGGCAATCCCGCCCTGGAGAGCGTCGGCGCGGCCATGAACGCGGAAGGAGACCGGATCGTCTATGCGCGTGACGGGGACTTTTACATGGCTTGCTCGGGTGACTGCGGCACGAAGGAGCCGGATCGTCCGATCGCGTCCGGTTATTGGTCCGTGTCGGACGGCTCCTGGCTGCAAGGCGAGCTGAAGCAGGGCAGCAGACTGTCCATTCAGGCCGCGGGCGAACTGGGACAGCGGCTCCAGGCTGTCGTCGCCTACCGGAGCGAGCCGGCCGCCGAAGCCGGCGCGACGGAGACGCTGACCGTCGACCTGACGGAGCTGGAAGGCGCCGCGGGCCTTTATCGGGGCGGCTTCGACGTTGCGGCCGGCATGGCGGAGCTTTTGTCCATTGAAGTGAGAACGGAGGACGGGGGCTCCAAGCTGGCGCTGGACCGTCTGCCGATCCGCATTGCGGCTGCCCTGACGGTGAAGATCGATACGGATGCGCCGGAGCGATTGAACGGAACCATGCTGGCTCTTGCCGGGCCGGATGGAAGCGTCTATGAGTTGCCCGTAAAGGCGGGACAATTAAACGCGGCGTTCCCCGTTGCATCGGGATCCGGGTATAAGCTGGAGCTGATTCACGTCGGGAGCCGGACGGTACTGGCGCTGGCCGAGCATCTATCGTTCCGTTCGGGAGAATCGGCGGTTCAAGTACTGGAGCCCCGCTACCGAGCGACTGTAGCCGCGAAGCTCGAGTACAGCCGAATGCCCACGGAGCAAGCCGTCGTCCGCTTCCATGACGAATCGGACGATCGCCTGCTGGGCGAGGCAACCGCCGACGGGAACGGCGTGGCTAAGTTGTCGGCGGAGCTTGAAGCAGGTACAAAGGTGCGGATCAGCGTATTGCCGCCGCCCGGCTTTCTGGCGACGGCCAGCCGCAGCCTCACGCTGGCCATCGGTTCCAACGAGCAGTCGTTCGCGTTGCAATCGAGCGATACCGTCGTTTCTTCGGTTCGGATGACGTACGCGAAGCCGCAGAATCATAGTTATTTTCCCGTAGCGATTATGGATAGCGACGCTACTCTGACGGTTACGGGGAGAGACGGCTATGCTCTGCAAGCCGAGATTCTCTACGAGCAATGGGATGACGAAGGGGAACTGAGGGAGCAGACGCGGACGATCCCCCTTGCCGAGAAGCAAAGGGGCGTATACGAAGGGATGTTCCGCATCGAAGACGGCGTCGCCCGCATTCATTCCGCGCGGATTGCCGTAGAAGGCGAGTGGACGGGTGACCGTTACGCCATCCCTCAGAACGTCGCGGGAAGGGTTAAGGCGAAGCTGGATATACCGGACGGGGAAGTCTGGCAGGATGCGATGCGGGACGGAGCGCTCAGAGTGTATTGGACGAACGATGCCAGCCATTACTACTCCTTCCGGACCAGTCTGACGCCAGGCAACAAGGAGTATCTCTTCGATCTCCCCAAGGAAGGCATCCCTTACCGGCTTGCCTTGGATCCCGGGTATTCCAAGTTGAAGCCGGCCGAAATCGGGTTGTCGGAATCCGTCTTTGGAAAAACGTCGGGAGCGACGATAAAGCCGAAGTATCGCATCCAATTGAGCGGAAAGGCGGCAGGCGCGGGCAACGAGTCCGTTGCGGGAAGCTACGAACTGAAGGATATGGCGGGCACCGTGCTGCTGCGAGGCACGACGACAAGCCTCTTCGATATTCGCTTGGACAGCGAGGCAGGAGCTCGATATAAGCTGGCCTTCACGCCGAATGATCCTCTGTACCACGCGGAAGAGATCGAAGTGGAGATCGAACGCCCGGTCATGCAATTGAAGATCGAGCTGCGGGCGAAAAATCTGGAGACGATCGAAGGCAAGGTGTACGGGGCGAACGGCCAGCCTGCCGGAAGCTCCTCGGTCACCGCCGTTTACGAAGGCATGAGCCGGACCTTCGGCACGTATACGAAGGCGGATGGCTCCTATACTCTTCAATTGCCGCCGGGGACGGCGAAAATTCGGGCGGCGGGTAACGGCCGGAGCGGTTATTTGTCCCGGTTGGAGACCGTTCGAATCGATGGGGAAGGCAAGCAGACGCTGGACTTGCGCCTGCACGATTTGGCGCGCGTCCGCTTCAATCTGTATACGAAACAATACGGCAGCGATTGGCAAGGTCCGCTGGAGCCGGATTGGAGGCTGGCCAGCGTCTTCTCCTTCAAGCCATCGCACGCCATCTCGGAATATGGCGCGCCGATGAAAGTATTCGCGGCGCCGGGAGACACCTACCGCCTATGCGTGAACGGCGGCAGCGCGGGGCTCCCCGCGGGCTGCGCGGAAGCCGTTATCGGCGAGAACAACGAGGCCGTGTTGGAGCTGCGTCTGGAAGGCAGCGGCGCGCAGGCGACGGCGACATTCGTCAAGCCGGACGGCACGGACGCCGGCGGCGTCCGGTTGGAGCTGGTCAGACTGGAAGACGGCAAAACCATTCACGAGCCTTATACGATCAGACAGCAGGGCAGGCTATCGCGGAGCTATCCAAGAGGGGTCAGTACAGACTACAGGCAACGGGCGGAGGCGGGTTAGCCGCCGTCGTGGAATTCTCGGCGGAATCGGCGGGCATCGTCGATCTCGGGGAAGTCGTCCTGAGGAAACCGATTCGATTCGGAGGATTCGTCGGCAACGGACTGGGGGTCTCCGCGGATACGATGACGCAGGGGGGCAAGCTGACGGTGCGCGCGTTGTACCGGAATGCCGGAGCCCCGGCAGCGGGAGTCACGAATGCCTCTGTGCTGATTCATGTTCCGGAAGGCATGACGCTTCTGCCGGGATCGGTCGTGGTGAACGGAAAAGCGGCGGAAGCGGCAATCGAGGACGGACGGCTGCGCGTATCCATCGGCGACGTTGCGGCCGGCGCGCAAGGCATCGTGCAGCTCGGATTGCAGGCCGACGGCCGCGAGCTTCCGCCAAGCCTCTTCCTGTCGGGAAGCATTGGCTACCTCGATGGCGGGGAGAGCAAGGAAGAGACGCTGGGATCGGCTTACGTCAACATCGCGGCGGTTACGCTGCGCATGCCGGATATTCTGTTCAAGCCGGAATTCCGCGCGAGCGGCACGGCGCCGGCGGGCACGACGGTATACGTATACGAAGGGCGCAAGCTGCTGGGAACGGCGGCGGTATCGTCCCAGGGAACATGGCAGCTGGACACTGCGCTTAGCCGTACGGATATACGCCAGGTCCTTATTCGCACGGAAGCGATAGCGGACGGCAAAGTGTACGGCGGTCAAGAAGCCGTCGCGACGTACGATCCCAACGATCCGGGGCTTTACGAAATCGCGGTAGGCCAAACGGGAGGCCGCGTTCATACGATTCATCCGGAGAACGGCGTTGCGGTATTCCCGTTCGTCTACGTGCCCGGCCAGCCTTTCGTCTATAAGTTGAAGTTCCGCGACCCATCCCGGGTTTCGAACGTCAAGGTGTGGACGGGGGACACGGCGGCGGATGCCGTCCTGCGAAACGGAGAATACTTGGCGACGATGAAGCTGGAGGGAGACCCCGGGCCCATTCACGTGACATATGACGCGAAAGCCTCTGTCGCGGCCGGAGCCGGAGAACCGCCAAGCGAAGAAGAAGCAAGAACGACCTTGCCGGGCCCGTTGCGCGACTATGAGGTCGAGCACGCGGCCGGTCCGGGCGAGCTGGGCGCAGACGGCCGGCCGGTTCCGGAGGACACCGTATCCGCCTTGGTGCGGATGACGAAGGAGCTGGGGGCCCGCGTTACGATTCAATCGAAGGACAGCGCGGATTACGCGCCTACCGACAGAGACTTGCAGCAAGCGGCGAGAACCGGCATTCCGATGTACGGCTCGGCCGTCAGCATCAGTCGCGGTTCTCAGAGCGCCACGTTGACGATCTCCGGCCATATTGCGGGGGGAGGAGCGGCAAGCCGAGGCTTTGGCAGCCTTGCGTTCGGCGCGAAGGAATTCAAGATGGTCGTGGATGCCCTCAATATGGGCACGAAAATCATCGATCTCGACAGCGCGTTGCAGACGGCCGCGTCGCCGCAGCAAGCGGACCGATTAAGGGAGCTGCGGCAGAGAGCGCAGGAGCTGTGCGATCCAAAGGCGGCGGAATATTATACCGACATGGCCGAAGGCATTATGTTCGATGCTTTGTTCGTGGAATATGTGAAAAACACGCTTAACGCGGTTGGCAACATCAAGCTATCCGGACTGGGGGGCTTCCTGTTCTGGGTCGAGGGCTACTGGGCGGGCAAGCAGTTGGACAGCGTCATGGACGACCAGATCGCGGAGCTGGAGAAATATTTGAAGATAAACGAATGCATGAAGAAGCCCCAAAAACCGAAGACGCCGCCGAAGGCCGCGCCCAAGTATATTTACGATCCTAGCGGCTATGTGTACGAAGGTCTGGAATCGAACCGGCTGGAAGGCGTGACGGCAACCGTCATGGAGTTGGACGGCGCCAGCGGCGCCTGGAACGTATGGGATGCGGAATGGTACGAACAGCAGAATCCGCAGACGACCGATAAGGCAGGGCGTTATGGTTGGGACGTTCCCCCTGGCTGGTGGAAGGTCAAGTACGAGAAGGAGGGCTACGAAACGGCATACAGCGCCAACTTGGAGGTGCCTCCGCCGCATTTCGACGTCAACGTGGGACTCGTCTCCCACGCGGCCCCCGTTGTTGCGGAGCTGCGCGCGCAGCCTGGAGGGGGAGCCATCGAAGCGGCATTCTCCAAGCCGATCAAAGTTTCTTCGATTACGGAAGAGGCGATCCGGGTCGTTCGTTCGGACGGGGAACCCGTACCCGGGGGCGTTGCCGCGGTCGCGCCGGCTGTCGGCAGCGGCGGGGAGCTCTTGGCCATGTCGGTATCCTTCCGTCCCGATGCCGATTTCGCGGCCGGCGAGACTTATACGGTAGAAGTCGGCGGCCAATTGACCAGCTATGCCGGAAGCGCGATTGAGCCGTACGGGCCGGAATCCGTATCCATCGTTGCGGAAGACACGATACCGCCTGCCCCGGTGGAAGGGCTGTTCGGAAGCCTGTCGGAGGACTCTGCGACGCTGGCGTGGAGCGATCCCGCCGATTATGATCTCGGCAAGCTGCTGCTGCGCTGGAGGGAGGCGGGCGAAGCCGCCTACGGCGAACCCGTGGAAATCGCGAAAGGCCTTGAATGGGCCTACGTGGAAGGATTGAGCGAAGAACGGAATTACGACTTCTCCGTTATCGCGGTTGATGAGCATGGCAATGAATCCGCCGCAGCGACATGGACTTTGGAAGCGGCGGTTGGAGGCCCTGACTGGTCCGCGCCTTCCGCAGTCACCGGCTTCAAAGCAGCCGAGATCGGGAAGGACGCGATAAGTCTCGTCTGGAAGGATCCGGCGGCTCCGGATCTGGCCAAAGTGAAGGTACGCTGGGGCCCGGCATCGGACGATGCCGCTGGCAGGACCGTCGAGGTCGGAACGGGAATCGGCAAGCTCGCTATGAAGGGGCTGCAACCGAATACCGCTTACCGGTTCGAAGCGATTGCAGTGGACCATGGCGGCAATGAATCCTTTGCCGCAGTGCTGGAGGCAACGACATCCGCCGAAACGGGCGGCCCGGGCCATGGCGGTGACGGCGGAAGCGGGGGCGGAGACGGTCAACCGCCGGCAAAGCCCGATTCGGGGAAACGAGAGTGGACGGTAGACGCTGACGGAGGCAGCTTCGAGGCGTTCGAGGGCGCATTGCGGCTGGACATACCTCAAGGAGCGGCATCGGAACGGTCATGGCGCATTCGCCTCGATCGGACGGCCGACATCGATGAGGCGGTCCATGGGGGATACGTTCGCATGTCGCCCACCTATCTGCTGGACGGAGGCGTTGTCCTTCAACGGCCGGTTAAGCTGACCATCGCCTACGTAGGGGAAGAAAACGGCTACGATCCGCGCCGGTTCGGCTTATATCGGAAGACCGCGGACGAAGCAGGTTGGACCTATGTCGGAGGCGTCGTGGACGTTGCGGAGAGTTATATGGAGGCTGACATCGACAGGCTTGGGGAATATGCCGTGTTGTTGCGGGATCGTTCGTTCGGCGATTTGACCGGCCATTGGGCAAGAACGGATGTCGAGGTGCTGGCAAGCAGGGGAGTCGTCGACGGCGCAGGAGACGGGCAATTCCGGCCTGAACGCGCCATTACTCGCGCCGAGCTGGCAAAGCTGCTGGTAGAGCTGCATCGTCAACGGTCGGGGGGCCGCGAGGATGCGGACGAGAAAGCCTCTTCTCCGAGGTTCTCCGACGTGCCCGCGGACGCTTGGTATGCGCCTTATCTAGCCGAAGCGGCCCGGTTCGGCTTGCTTCAAGGCTCGAACGGCATGGCAAGGCCGAACGAAACGATTACGCGCGAGGAACTGGCCGTCATGCTGAGCCGATTCGCCTTGTTGTCTGGCATGCGGCCCGAGGGCTCGAATGGCGGGCAAGACGTTCTGACCGGTTACTCGGATACGGGGGCCGTCTCCAGCTGGGCGCAAGAGGGGATGCGACAGGCCGTGCGCCGCGGGTGGCTGAAGGGCGTCACGGCTGCAGAGCTGAAGCCGCGAAGCGGGGCTAGTCGCGCCCAGGCGGCCGTCATGCTGCATCGCTTGCTGCAGGATTTGGGCTGGATTTCGAAGCAGGAGTAGAAGAAGAGAATGAAATCAGCCCCGGGTTCTTAGGACCCCGGGGCTGTTTGTTCCTTCATTTGCGCTTATTTGACTGAATAATCGATACTACAAGCGTTCCAATAAACGAATAATCAATGTCAGCGCTTCGGCGCGAGTGGCTGTCGCGTTCGGGGCGAAGCGATTGCCGTCTTTACCTTGGATCAAGCCGGCCGCGACAGCCGCAGCGACTTCCCTCTGCGCCCATGCAGGTACGGAATCGGCATCGTTGAAGGACAGAGAGGAACGGTCATCCAGTTTAAGTCCTGCGGCGCGGGAGATAATAACCGCCAGTTGAGCGCGGGTTAACCGACCGCCGGAGCGGAACGTAGCATCCTCGAAGCCGCCAATAAGACCGGCGGTAACGACGCGCGCCACATGGGGTTGTGCCCATGCAGGAATGCTTCCGAAATCATGCAGGGCATCGGCATCTCCTTCGCCATCCAGACCAAGGGCACGGCTGATCATGACGGCGAATTCGCCGCGTGTCACGATGTTGTTCGGACGGAAGCTGCCGTCGGAGAAGCCGTTCACGATGCCGAGCTTAACGGCTTGCTCGATAGTGGATTTGGCCCAGTGGTTCGTTGTGTCCGAGAATGGAACAGTCGGAGTCTCGTTTCCTTCTTCCTCGGAAGTAGTTTCTTCCTCGCCGGGCTCTCCTTCCGACCCAGGGTCCTCCTTGCCATCGTCAGGCGTTGGCCCGCCGCTGCCAGAACCCGGTGGCTCCAGCCCTGGAGGCATTCCCCCGTTGCCGTTACCTCCTGGAGGGATGGTCTGATCACCGGCATTTTTGGCGGAGGACTCGTTAAATTTGAAGTCAACGTCGTATTGCTCGTCATAGATAAATCCTGGGATCGTGCCGCTTAGATCCCAATAGATGGACACCCAACCCGGAATTTTGCCGGACAGATCCGATAGCGAGAAGGTGACAACGCGCGTATTCGTGCTCGAATCGGTCCCCGAGCCGCCGCCGCTGCCGCCGTTCAGCGTAAAGCCCGTAACTTCCTTGCTTTGTTTTAAAGTGAAGGAAACGGTTTTGTTGCCTCCGGCCACCTTGACCAGAGCCGTAGTGAACACGTACTGGTTCATGACGGACACGCTTTCGGTGCCTTTCTTGAGAACCGTGAAGTCCATCAAGTAATTGCCGTCGGCAGGGTATTGAGGTCCTTGGTTGCCAGGGTTGCTCGGGTTGCCAGGATTGTTGGGATTGCTTGGCGTTCCCGTATTCGTCGTGTTGACCGCGGCCTCGAAGGCGGAGACGGCAAGGCGCAGTACAAGCAGAGCCGCATCCGTCTTGATTTGGGATCCATTCAGAGCAATGGCTTCTTGCCCTGCCGTGTCGATGGCCGTTTTATACGAGGCCATCGCCGCGGCCGGATATTCGCCAATCTCGCTGCCTGCCTTGGCTCCCCGCCATTGAGTCAGAGCGCTCTTGTATTCGGCAGACAACTGCGAATTGTCGACTCCGTTGAAGTTCAGCCGAACGTTGTGGGTCTGGTCGTAATTGGCATGCGGGATGACGACGTGCATTCTGGCTTCCAGTAGAGCAGACAAGGATATGTTCTGGAGCAGAACGACGCGATAATCCTCGCTCTCGCTGGTGTATAATACTTCCGCCTCGGTATAGCCCGCGTCGGCTTGTTTGTACTGGAAGGATACCAGTTGCGAGCTGTTCGGAATGTTCAGAATGATATTATGAAGCGAATCGCTTCCCCCGGTTACGCGAGCGGGCTTGGACAGGAAGGCATCGGCGTTAGAGAATCCGGCATCTGTCGCATGAGCAACCGTGTACTGCAAAGTATCGCGCTGCGTATTCAAGAAGGTCTGAACGGCATTGTCCAGAGCTTCGGATGCGCTTGTAATATTCGGACGAGTGGCGCTTAACTGGGAGCCTATAGCGTTAGCTGCGTTAATAGAAGCTTGAAGGTCAGCCAGCGAGGCTTCATCATATTGTCCGCTCAGTTCACCCGTGGACGAGCTTGCATAAAGAGCTTGTGCCTCAGCGATATCTGCGTTCAAATTGTCAAGCAGCGTACCGTTCAGGCTAAGATAGACCGTCTCGACTACGCCGGGATCGGCGGTGGTGGAGTATTCAAACTTGATGAGACCGCTGATGGCGTGGCTGGGCATCGTACTAGTCCTGTGCTGCGCCTGAACGGTGTAGAATCCATTAGTTTCCACATTCGCATTGACAGGAACAAGGGGATCGACCGCAAACGTGACGGAACCATCCGTGTTCGGGCGAAAATAGCGAACGTTGTTTATAGCGATGCTATCGCTAATGACAATATTGGCATGTTCGCGAAGCGTATTCCGCTTCAGAATCGTGGCCGTTGGCCCGAAGAGGGAGCTCTTCGAAGATTCGTTCGCGTTCGCATCGACGGAATCCAACACGATTAGCCGCGATGGAACGGCGAATAGACGAGAATTGCTGACTGTAGAAGTGTCCGCAGCCAGGGCCGTGATTCGCTCTTCGACTTGAGCTTGCGTGGCCAATGGATCGTTATAGACGGCTCTGCCGGTCGTAATCGAAGAATCCATAGTCGCAGACGTCAGTGCGGCTATCGCGCCCTCGACATACAATCCGGCATTGGTAACATAGGTCAGACCTGCCGCAAACGCCTCGGCTTCCACCAGCTTGGCGAGAAGTACGGATTTGTCGACCTTGACGCGCTGTTGTTTGAAAAGATTTAAGGCTTGCGCAAGCGCACTGTACGCGGCTCCGATCTCTTCATCGGCGGCGTTTGCATTGTCCGCGACGGCTTGTGCTTGGCCGATGGCGTAGGCAAGCGACGCTCTGGCTCCGGGGGCGTACGCGCCATGCCAGGCGCCTTCTTGGCCATCCGTGCTGTTATACAGAGCTTGAGTTAAAGTAATTTGCCATAGCAGCTCCTCGCGATCGATCGATGGACCGCCGGGATCCGGATTGTCGTCGATCGGCACAAAAGGCAGCTTCGACACGTCTACGACGACCTGGGCTCTGTACCAATGATCATATTCGAGAGGTTCTCCCCCCGCTTGAGGATAAAGATCCTTCACGATAATATGCATGAGTACTTCTTGCTTGCCTCTAATATCTTGGATAGGAAATTCCACCGTGCCGTTGTATCCCTCTACTAATTTATTCTCGTGCTGCGGCCCCCGGATGGCATTACCGTCGGAGACGGCGATTTCCGCGGACGGCTCGTAATGGGCTTCGGCGGCCACCTCGTCCGAGCCTGGCTCGCCGCCTGGTTTCAGGCTGCCCCAGTACTCATACCAGTCATAATTAATAAAGCTGACTTGCAGCTTGTAGTTGCCGTTTAGGACAACCAGCTTGCCTGTGGTAGAAGCAAGATGATCCTCGGCATACGAGCCTTCGGTACTGCCGTTCTTCAGGATGCGGAAGCCGACCTCGTATTCCCCGTCCGGGACTTTGGTGGCTGGAGCGGGATCCGCGTCGGCCGCTACGGGTACGGCGGACAATAACAAGAAGCAGGCAAGCAGAATGGACATGTAACGCTGAAGCGATTTTTTAATTAACATGCTAATGGTTTCTCTCCTTTGCAAATGGAATGTGACGCCAGGCGTTGTTGGGCAGCCTTCGTTGCACAAGCGACGAGCAGAGCGGGGGCCGGCCTGCCCGTCGCTTGCGCGACGAAAGCATAACGTTTACGGAATGCGTGCATGAATGGCGCTCTGATGCTGCTTTATATAGGGACCACGGAAAAAGTCGTGGCGAACGGGCTGCACCGCAATCTCGCGGCGGCAGCCCGTTATGTTTTACCGTTTACGCCTTAGAGCCATTCGATTTGGATATCATGGGTCTGGTTGTACAGACCGAATACCGATACGGAGATTTTCGCTTTGGCGTTCACGCCGAAATCGTCAATAGGGAACGTGTAGTAGATATTGCCGCCCGAAGTCGTGCCCGTGTAGGAAGTATACGTCGTGCCGCCATCGTGGGAGATGCTCAGGCCGTAAATGTTGTACAAGACGGATGTGGAGAATCCGAGCGTGACCGTTTCGCCGTCGCTGGCAAGCGATGCGGGTTTAATGGCATAACCGTCAGCTGCGGACGTTTCCGACGGGTTAGCTGCTTTCACGATTTTGAAATTCAGGTCGCTGGCGGCGGATGCGGAGCTTACGATCATGACAACGGATAGGACAAGGGCCATCAACATGGCAGGCAGCATTTTTTTTAACGAAAATTTCATTAGTTTCTCTCTCCTTTAGCGTAAGTTCGTAGTCGTCTCATCGGAGACGCTGGGCCAGGACGACAGGACAACGATTGGGTCAAGCATGGGATGGCGCCACGCGTCGGCGGGCCATGGAGGCCTCCTTCCCGTCAGCAGATAAGTGCAGGTGGCAGAGCCACAGAAACAGACAAAGATGCAAGATAATGATAATCATTATCGTTCATGTTGTAAAAAAAATTCTGTGGTTGAAGCATGGACGCACCGGTATACGCCGCTTTGCTTCTCTCTCAGAAAGTTGCCCGGCGTGTACATCGCCGGTGACACACTGAATTCTACAGACGGATTATGAACGCAGTATGAACTTTAGATTACATTTTCCCAAGGCTATCCATCGATGAGCCGTTGCGTACATTACTCCGTCTTCTGGGAGAAGGTCCTTTTCCTACGTTGTCGCGGGCTGAGGGATGATTTCAACAGTTCGATCGGGAATTAGGAATTGCGCCAGACTTAGAGAGTCCGAGGCGGCCAAAGGCTCCTCCGACAAAACTGTAATCTGAAGTTCACGCTCCGTTCACATTGCGGAAGTAAAATCCTCGTGAAGCGTTAATGATAATCTCTCTCAAAAAGAGGGCGGCGCGGAGGTTGGAGGGTAACTGGCATTGGAAGCAGTCAGAAGAGCTATCGATACAATGAGAAATGCCGGTGCAAAGCGGCAGGGGCGGGAACAGGCTCATACGGCGAGCAGGCCGCTCCTGATCATCGCAGCCGCAATATCGGCAGCCGGATTGCTGGCGGGCTGCAGCGCGGGAGCGGCAAGCGGGGGAGAGCAGAAGGGGAGAATAACCGTCACCGACTTCGCGGATCGGAAGGTAACGTTTCAAGCGGCCCCGAGCCGGATCGTCGCGCTGGGCAACGGCGAGGTGGATATCGTCTATGCGCTGGGCGCATCCGTGGTCGGCAGACCGGAAGATAACGGCGGACTGCTAAAGGAGCAAGTAGCGGACGTGCCCGTCGTCGGCTCCGTCCACACGGTCGATCTGGAGAAGATCGCGTCGCTGAAGCCGGATGTCGTGCTCGGCAATTATCCCATTAACAGCAACGACGTCCCCCTGCTGGGGAGCATAGGGTCGAAGATCGTGTTGACGCAAGGCAATTCGATTGCGGATATTAAGCAACAAATACAACTGTTCGGCAAGCTGCTGGAGCGGGAAGAGAAGGCGGCCGAACTGCTCGCGAAGCTGGACGGAGAGCTGGCGGAACTGAAAGCCGCGGCCTCCGAGAACGCTCCGCGCGTGCTAATGGTATACGGCGCGCCGGGTACATACCTGGCCGCGCTGCCGAACTCGCTGGCCGGCAACCTGCTGGAGACGGCGGGGGGACGCAACATGGCGGCGGAATTCCCGCGGCTGCAGAATTACCCGCAGTACGCCCAGCTCAACACGGAGCGAGTGATGGAAGCAAGTCCTGATGTCATCATGATCATGACGCACGGCAATTCGGAAGAGGTGCAGAAGGGTTTCGTTCGCGAGATGGAGGGGAATCCGGCATGGAATTCGCTCGCGGCTGTTCGCGAAGGACGCATCCACGTGCTTCCGGCGGAGCTGTTCGGGACCAACCCCGGTACGAGAGTGCCCGAAGCCGTTAAGCTGCTGACGGAGCTGCTCGCGCCATGAACGTAAAGGTGAGGAATAATCGAAGGCGCTGGATGGCCATTGGCGCGGGCCCTCTCCTTATTCTATCGATGCTGTACGGCATCGGAAGCGGATCGGTGTCGATTTCGCCGGCTGAGATTTGGCACACCTTGTTCGGGGCGGGGGATACCGCCCACGAATCGATTATTTGGAATCTGCGCCTTCCGCGCGTGCTGATCGGCTTGCTCGTCGGCGCGTGCCTCGCCGCTTCGGGGGCGCTGCTGCAAGGCGTCATGCGCAATCCGCTCGCGGATCCCGGCATTGTCGGCGTGTCGGCGGGCGGCGGAGTAGCGGCGGTTATCGCGTTAGTGCTCTTCCCGCAGTTCGCTTATCTGCTGCCGGGCTTCGCCTTCGCGGGAGCGCTGGTCTCGTCCCTGATCATCTACTTGCTGGCCTGGGACGGAAGCAGCTCGCCCGTTAAGATCGTGCTGGCCGGCATCGCGGTGAACGCGCTGCTGGGCGGCGTGATGAACGGCATCATGGTGCTGAACAGCGATCGCATTCAGAGCGTCATCCCGTGGCTCTCGGGAAGCTTGAGCGGCAGAAGCTGGCCGCATCTGCACTTCATGCTGCCTTACGCGGCAGCGGGTCTTCTGCTGGTGCCGTTCGCGGCGAAGACGACGAACTTGCTTATGCTTGGCGACCAGTCGGCATCGTCATTAGGCCAGCATGTCGAGCGGCAGCGCTTCCTGATCGTCGCATTGGCGTCCTTGCTGGCGGGCGCAGCGGTTAGCGTCGCCGGACTGGTGGGCTTCGTGGGGTTGATCGTGCCGCATGCCGTGCGGCTGCTCATCGGCGAGGACTACCGATTTCTGTTGCCGTATTCCGTCGTCGGCGGAGCCGCGATCATGGTCATTGCCGACACGGCGGCGAGAAGCTGGTTCGATCCGCTGGAGCTGCCGGCTGGTATTTTGCTCGCATGTATTGGAGCGCCGTTTTTCCTGATGCTGCTCAAGAAGAGGAGACTGATCCGATAGACGACCGTCACTGGGGCGCTGACCACGGTCGGCATCAGCCATAACTTGCAAGGCGCTAATCTTGAAATAATGCCAATACCACAATCCAGGGAGGAATCGACAATGGTTATTGTTACGAACGTATCGCAAATTACGAAGGGCAACGGAGCGAAGCTGATCGAACGCTTCGACAAGGTGGGCAAGGTTGAAGGGATGAAAGGTTTCCTGGGTCTCGAAGTCATGCTGACGGAGAACACGAAGGAGTATGACGAGGTGACGGTGAGCACGCGCTGGGAGAGCAAGGAAGACTTCCAGGGATGGACGCGCAGCGAGGCGTTCCGCGAATCCCATTCCCACCGGGAGACGCCGGAATACATCATCTCCAACAAGATTGCCTTCTATGACGTGAAGATCGTGCGGAACCCGCTCCCCGAGGCCGAAGCCCAGGGCGCTTAAGACGATGGCGAATGGGCTTTTGGGGGTCGACTGTCGGCTCCTGAAGCCCTTTTGCATGGAATCGGGGCAAGAAAATAATTAGAGGCCAGGGTTGACAGCGAATTCAAATAATTGGTAGGATATTTAGTGATAATAATTATCATTATCATATATAATGATTTTATATATGGAAGGGACGGGAATGCGTTGACAACGAAGGCGAAGATTAGCGGCTTGCTGGCCGCATTATGGATAGCGCTGCTGGGGTGGCCGGCAAGCATGATGGCCGCGGGAGATCTTGCGGACGGTACATATACAGCGAATTACCTCATCTTGAAGGCGGAGAACGATTCCGTCTCCATGGCGAACGACTATTGGGAGAAGCCTGCCACGGTCATGATCAAGGACGGCAAGGCGACGGTAAGGGTGACGATCAACCATAGCTTCTGGGTGACGGAGTTCAAGGTACCGGGAAGCGGAGGGTCGTTCGTGAATACGAAGGTCGTCAGCTCCAACAAAAAAGCGGATACGCGGCTGGTGGAATTCCCGGCGGACATTACGGAGCCGATTCTCTCCAAAATCCACGTGACCGTTGAGGAAATCGATTACGACCACGATTATACGATCCGATTCGTGTTCGACCACGACAGCTTCAAGCTGGTAAAAGGCGCAGCTCCGGCGCAGACGGCAGCGACAAAGCCTTCGAATGCGGCGACAACGAAGCCGACTGCAACGGCAGAGCCGGCAACCGTGCCGGCAGCGAAGCCGGCTACTACGGAGCCGATTGCAACGGCGGAACCGGCGCAAAGCGGCGGGCTTACTGGCAGCGGGGCCGGTTCGACCGAACAATCGGCAACGGGCGTCAAGCCTGCGGGCGGGTCTTCCGCCGCGGCACAGCCAGCGGCAGCGCCGACGGATAGCGGCTCGGCTGCCGAGCCTCTCCCTTCGGCAACGGCAACAACGGCTGCTGGCGAAGGCGGCACAAGGGTGTCATCGGGTTCGCCTGTGTCAGGGCAAGATGGCACGAAGAACAGTGAGACCGGTGAAGGAGAAGCCGATCAGGTAGCCGGAGATGCGGAAGGAGAAGAATCCGCCGAAGGTGGCGACGTACAGTCGAAAGGCGGCGATGCGACGGAAAGCGGCGGCGACACGGTAGGAGGCGGCGACGTGCAGCTGGCCGATGGCGATGTGCCGGGGGGCGAAGCCGTGACGACGCTTGCGGCCGGAGAGTCGATGGAAGCGCCGGCCGAAAAGAAGGGCGGAAGCGGGCTGGTCTGGTGGACGCCGATTGCGGCGGTGCTCGTTCTGGGAGCTGGGGCGTTCTATATTTGGAAACGGAAAGTTCGGTAATACAAAAGGGGACGGAAATAAGACAAATAGGGGGATTGAATACATGTTGAGAAGAAGCGGCAAGCTGGCAGCGGCGGCATGGATCGCGCTGTGCCTGCTTGTAGCGGCAGGCTGCGGAAACGCGCAGGGGCCTGCGGGCGGAGCGGCAACTCAGGCTCCGGCCGTAACGGCGTCGGCGGCCCCGAGCGCTTCCGCGCCGGAAGCTGCGGAAGCGCCGGAGGAGCATCGCATCGTGTCGACGACCGTGGCGATAACGCAAATTATGGACCTGCTGGAGATCGATCTGATTGGCATCCCGAAAAGCGTGAAGACGCTGCCGGAGAGGTACGACGAGGTGACGAAGGTCGGCAATCCGATGAGTCCGGACATGGAGCTGGTGAAGTCGCTTAAGCCGACCGAAGTGTTGTCGGTCACGACGCTGCAATACGATCTGGAGCCCGTGTTCGACAATGCGGGCATTGACGCGACCTTCCTGGACTTGACCAGCCTGGAGCGGATGCAGGCGGAGATTGTGAAGCTGGGCGAGAAATACGGCAAGCAAGACAAGGCCGCCGCAATCGTCAGCGAATACAATGCGACGCTGGAGAAGATCCGCCAGGCGACGGAAGGCAAGGAGAAGCCAAAGGTGCTTATCCTTCTCGGCGTCCCGGGAAGTTATCTCGTGGCGACGGAGCACTCCTATATCGGCGATCTGGTCAGACTGCTCGGCGGCGTCAATATCGTGCAAGGCGAGAAGGTGGAGTTTCTGGCCTCCAACACGGAATACCTTCACCAATCCAATCCCGATGTCATTCTGCGCGCCGCGCATGGCATGCCGGAAGAGGTTGTAAAGATGTTCGACGAGGAGTTTAAGAAAAACGATATCTGGCATCATTTCAAGGCGGTGCAAAATGACCGGGTCTATGATCTGCCGGAGCCGCTCTTCGGCACCACGGGGAATTTGGCGGTCGGTGAGGCGCTGGAGGCGCTGCTGCCGATGCTGTATCCCGACGAACCGTAGAGGAACGTGAACATGAATAAACCGATAACAAAGACAGATCAGACGGAACGTGCAGACGAAGCGTTGCCAATGGGCACGCGCCCGTATGCAGGAGCTGTCGCGAAGGCAACCCGCAGATCGTGGAGAAAGCTTAAACCTTATGGCCTGATCATTTTTACAATCCTGCTGCTGGCGGGGCTCGCCTTGTTCTCCGCGATGACGGGCAGTATCAAGGTGTCGTTCGGCGAGCTGCTGAGCGGACTCATGAGCGGCACGAACGAGCAGGTGGGGATTATTAAAGATTTGCGTTTTCCGCGCATTATCGTCTCCATGCTGTCGGGAGCCGCGCTGGCCGTATCGGGAGCGCTGTTGCAGGCCGTTATGAAAAATGCGCTCGCGGAGCCGGGCATTATCGGCATTTCGTCAGGAGCGGGGCTTGTGTCGATCACGGTCGTCACGCTGTTCCCGATGCTCTACTTCTGGTCGCCGTTATTCTCCGTGTTGGGCGGCGCCTTGGCCTGTTATCTGGTCTATTCTCTCTCCTGGCGCACGGGATTGAACCCTCTTCGGCTCATCCTGGTCGGCATCGCGATCAACGCGACGTTTACGGGGCTCGGGCAATCCTTTAATTACAGGGGCAGCTACGCCGTAACCAGCGTCAATCAAGCCATCTCTTCCATCTTCACGATGAAGACTTGGGAGGATGTCCATATTCTCGCTATCTTCGGCGGGATCGGATTGATCGTATCGCTGCTGCTGGGAGGCTGGTGCAATATGCTGGCCTTTAATGACGAGACGGCCCGCAATCTGGGGCTTCGCGTCGTGCGCGTCAGGCTGCTCATCTCGGCTGCGGCGGTACTGCTGGCTTCGGTGGCAACGGCCATCGGCGGACTCATCATGTTCGTCGGTCTGCTCGTCCCGCACATCGGCCGGGCATTGGTAGGCTCGAGCTATAAGCTGCTTATTCCGTTCTCGGCGATCGGAGGGGCGTTGCTGGTGCTGGCGGCGGACACGATCGGAAGAACGGTATTGGCCCCCGCGGAAATACCGGCTTCTATAATAATGGCGGTCATTGGCGGCCCGTTTCTTATCATCATGCTAAAGAGAAGCGATCGACTGAATAAATAAAGGAGCGGCGGAGACGGCCGCGAGCACGGGAGGGTTGGAATACGCATGAAGCAGCTGCTTATTACGGACGATGACTATAATAGCCGCGTCCTGCTGGGCCACTATATGACCAAAGAAGGTTTCCGGGTACTGGAAGCGCAAAATGGTCGCGAGGCGATAAACGTTCTGGAGAATCAGGCCGTGGATCTTGTCATTATGGATATTATGATGCCGGAAGTGGACGGACTGACGCTCTGCGAATATACCCGCAAAAACTATGACATTCCCATCATCATCCTGTCCGCGCGCGACCAGCTCAGCGACAAGGAGCAAGGTTACTTAAGCGGCACGGACGATTACGTGACGAAGCCGTTTGAGCTGCCGGAGCTGCTGTTCCGGGTCAAAGCCCTGTTCCGCCGGTACTCCTTCGCCTCTAGCGACAAAATCCGGCTGAGCCGTCTCGTCATCGATCGTAAAAATTACGAGGTGATAGACGGGGACGAAGTCCTCCTGCTGCCGCTCAAGGAGTTCGAGCTGCTGGCCCAGCTGGCGGAATATCCCGGGCGGGTATTCTCGCGCGACGAGCTGATCCATCTCATCTGGGGCTCCGATTACGGCGGCGACGAACGGACGGTGGATGTTCATATCAAACGGCTGCGCAAGCGGTTCTCGGAGGGTGGCGGAGGTTTCCACATCCATACGATTCGCGGCGTCGGCTACAAGCTCGAGGTGCTGGCTTAATGCGTTCGCTTTATTTTCGCGTGTTCCTGATTACGCTCTATACGATACTCATCAGCAGCTTCCTGGGCTTCTATGTCGCCAACGTCTATTATCATTGGTCGCTGAAGCCCTATCAGGACGAGAAGCTGTTCGGCACGCTTTTGCACGTGAAGGGGCATATCGAGGCGCATCCGGAGGCGATGGGCGATACGCTCAGGGCTTCGGCGGAATTGGGCTACCAGCTGTACGCGTACGACGAAGCGGGCAACGATTTGTATTATGGAAGAGATTTTGCAAAGAAGGATCTGGGTAACGGGGTTAAGGCGCAAGTGCTGGAAGGAGGACAGTATCACGGCATTGCCGGATTTCCGAACAAGGCGTTTTCCTCCGGTTACTTCGATAATACGCTCAGCAATACCGTAGGCGTACAGGTGACGGCGGGAGCCGACAGGTACGCTCTTTTCCTGCGTCACGACAGCAATGTCCACTTCGACGAGCTGCGCACGTTTTTTTTCTTTATGTTCATGTTGACGGTCCTGTTCAGCGTACCTTACTTCATGCTCAGCACGCGATATCTGGTTCAACCCATCGTCCAGTTGAAGGAAGCGACAAAGCGGATCGCCCAAGGGCAATACAAGCTTAGACTGCCGACCAGGCGGAAGGACGAGATCGGCGAGCTGGCGAGCCATTTTCAGACGATGAGTATGGAGCTGGAACGCGCAGACCAGCGCACCAAGGAATTCGTCGCGAACGTGTCGCATGAGATTCATTCGCCGCTCGCTTCGATTCAGGGTTATGCGGATTCGCTGCTCGGCAAGGAGAGCGATCCCGCGCGGGTTCGGGAATACGCCGCCATTATCGGACAAGAGACGCGGCATCTTGCGACGCTAAGCCGTCAGCTGCTGCTGCTCTCGACGTTGGATCATGCCGACCAAACGACGGAGAAGAAGAGCTTCCCGCTTCAACCGCAGCTGCGCCAGACGCTTCAGTTGCTGGAATGGCAGCTGGCCGAGAAGGAGATCGCCGTGCGGCTGCTGGTGCCCTCCGGCATGCAGGTGCACGGCGACGAGGTGCTTCTGATGCAGGTATGGTCGAACCTGCTCTCCAACGCGGTCAAGTATATCCCCGCAGGCCGCGCGATCCAGATTCAAGGCCATATCGAGGACGGTTGCTCCGTGATCCGGATATCCGATACGGGCGACGGCATCCCCGAGGAGCATCTGCCGTTCATCTACGATCGTTTCTACCGCGCGGACAAGGCGAGAGAAAGGAAGTCCGGCAGCACGGGACTTGGTCTATCCATCGTGCAGCGTATTGTCCATCAGCATGGCGGAACGATCGGCGTGGAAAGCCGGTCAGGCGCGGGAACAACGTTTACCGTGAGTCTGCCGCTTGAATCGGGCAAACAAGTCAACATTCTCCCTTTTAATCCATTTTTTAAATTGTAGGAACGTATCGGGCGCCTTCGTTATTCAATGCTTGTGATATAATGCAACAAGAGTAAGGAGGCGGATGAGATGGAAAGAAGGTCGTTATGGATCGGCGGTCGGCGGCGAGAGGCTGCAGCTTATAGAGAGTTGAGGGCGCCGCATTCGGGAGAGATCATCGCGGAGGTCGCAATGGCGAGCCGCGCGGAAACTGGCGAAGCGATCGCTGCCGCATACGCCGCACGGCATTCGATGCGAGCGATGCCCGCCCATGCGCGGGCGTCGATTCTGGAGCGGGTAGCCTCACTGCTGGGAGAGCGCAGGGAGGAAGCCGCCCGGATCATCGCGCTGGAGGCGGCAAAGCCCCTCAAGTACGCGCTTGCCGAGGTAGACAGGACGGTACAAACGTACAAGTTCGCTGCCGAGGAGGCCAAGCGACTGTACGGAGAGACGATCCCGCTGGACGCGGCGCCGGGCGGCGAAGGAAGGCTGGCCTATACCGTTCGCGAGCCGCTGGGCGTTATCGGCGCCATCACGCCATTTAACTTCCCGTTGAATCTAGTGGCGCACAAGGTCGGACCGGCCGTGGCCGCCGGCAATACGGTCGTGCTGAAGCCAGCGAGTCAGACACCGCTCTCTGCTTATCTGATCGCGGATTTGTTTCATGAGGCTGGCCTGCCGTCTGGGGCGCTTAATGTCGTTACGGGAGCGGGCAGCGTCGTCGGCAATGCCATCGTGGAAGATGACCGCGTGGCGATGGTGACGTTTACGGGGAGTCCGGAGGTGGGCAAAGCGTTGCGTGCGAAGGCCGGACTTAAGCGCGTCACGCTGGAGCTAGGTTCCAACTCGGCGCTTATCATCGACCGCGATACCGATGTGGAGAAAATAATTCCGAGATGTGTCATGGGCGCGTTCTCGAATCAAGGGCAGGTATGTATCTCGCTGCAACGGATTTATGTGCATGACGATGTGTACGAGAGGTTCGTGGAGGGTATGCGCCTGGCTGTGATGGGACTAAAGATCGGCAACCCGCTGGAAAAGGATACGGATGTCTCAGCCATGATTGCACCGGTTGAGACCGAACGGGCTTTGCTTTGGATCGGGGAAGCCTTGGAGAACGGAGCCAGACTAATTGCCGGTGGCAAACTTCGCGAAGGCGTTCTGGAGCCGACGGTGCTGGTCGACACGGCTGAGGACATGAAGGTCAAATGCATGGAGTTGTTCGCTCCCGTGGTCAACATCGGCAAGGTTAGCAGCATGGACGAAGCGATCGCCGCGGTCAATGATTCCCGATTTGGACTTCAAGCGGGCATCTTTACAAACGATATCGGCCTTGCGCTGCGAGCGGCGGACGAACTGCATGTCGGAGGCGTCATCATTAACGACATTCCGACGTACCGAGTCGATCATATGCCTTACGGAGGCGTCAAGGAAAGCGGCACGGGCCGCGAAGGCGTAAAGTATGCCGTGCAGGAAATGACGGAGATGAAGCTGATCGTCGTGAATCGCCAAATTTGGTGAATTCCATGTCCCCGAAAAACAGGCCGGACTAGGGTCTCATAGTATAAATAAGGCCAGAGCGCACCAAGCTACATATATAGAGGTGTGCTCTGGCTCTATTTTTTGTTCAAATATAGGAAGTTTGGGTCGTTTAGCGAGATGGTCAGGATGATACATGCAAGTAGTCAGAAAATTTAAACATTCCATCTTGACCCTCGGGATTTTTTGAGTATAATAAAACTAAAGTCAAAGAAAGTCAAAGTCAACGAGTTGACACTTAACTGTCCTGATGCTCTGCAAAGGTAAGTATCGGGGGATTTGGCTTTCTGAAGACGATACTCAGGGAGGTTGGTGATTTGCGTAATATTTCCGATCTCATTGAACATCACCTCAAACAAATGCTTGACGGCAGCGACGAAGGCGCGGTGGAGATTCAACGCAACGATCTTGCCGACCGCTTCTCTTGCGTGCCTTCCCAGATCAATTACGTAATCAGCACGCGTTTTACGCTGGAGAAGGGGTACATGGTGGAGAGCAAGCGGGGCGGGGGCGGTTACATCCGCATTCAGCGAGTCGATCTGCCCGCACTCAAGAACCTTCAGTACCATATTGAACGAACGATTGGCGACAGCGTCGACCAAAGCGCCGCGGAGGGCCTGATTTATCAGCTGCATGAAGCGGGTATGATTACAGTAAGGGAGTCGAATCTGCTGCGGGCGGCGATCCATCGGGACACAATTGCCCTGGTGCTGCCTATGCGGGATGAGATTCGCGCAAGGCTGTTGAGAGCGATGCTCATCTCATTGCTAGCCAAATAGGGAATAGCGGAAGGGAGGGACCGAAGCTTTGTATTGCCAAGAATGCGGCAAGAAGCCGGCTACGCTTCATTTTACGAAAATCGTAAACGGCGAGAAGACGGAATTCCACATCTGCGAAGGCTGCGCCCGCGAACGGGGCGAAGGCATTCCGGGTTCACCAAACAGCTTCTCCATCCACAGCCTGTTATCGGGACTGCTGGACTTTAATGCAATAGGCAACTCGGCATCGGCTTTGTCCGGTGCTCCTCAGCAGCCGATACGCTGCGAGGAATGCGGTCTAACGTACACGCAATTCAGCAAGATCGGCCGATTCGGCTGCAGCTCCTGTTACCAAGCATTCTCGGAGCGTCTGGATCCGCTTCTGAAGCGGGTGCACAGCAGCACGACGCACAACGGTAAAATTCCGAAACGTTCGGGAGGCCTTATCCAGTGCAGGCGCGAGATCGAACGATTGCGCAAGGATCTGCATACCCATATCGAGCAAGAGGAATTCGAAAGCGCGGCAACTCTGCGCGACGAAATCCGAGAGCTGGAACGCAAGATCGCGGAGATGTAATGACGATTGAAGCTTTTGAACCACCACAAAATGAAAGTTCAAAAGGTTCGATTGGCAGTACCGAGAAGGTTGGACGAAGTCGAGGCCTGAGGATCGGAGCGTAGCAGAGCTACGTGAGAACCGGAAGGACCGGCTGAGTTCAAGATTCGATGTCGAATAAGCTTCCTGAAATAACATCGTAATGACGATTGAAGCTTTTGAACCACCACAAAATGAAAGTTCAAAAGGTTCGATTGGCAGTACCGAGAAGGTTGGACGAAGTCGAGGCCTGAGGATCGGAGCGTAGCAGAGCTACGTGAGAACCGGAAGGACCGGCTGAGTTCAAGATTCGATGTCGAATAAGCTTCCTGAAATAACATCGTAATGACGATTGAAGCTTTTGAACCACCACAAAATGAAAGTTCAAAAGGTTCGATTGGCAGTACCGAGAAGGTTGGACGAAGTCGAGGCCTGAGGATCGGAGCGTAGCAGAGCTACGTGAGAACCGGAAGGACCGGCTGAGTTCAAAATTCGATGTCGAATAAGCTTCCTGAAATAACATCGTAATGACGATTGAAGCTTTTGAACCACCACAAAATGAAAGTTCAAAAGGTTCGATTGGCAGTACCGAGAAGGTTGGACGAAGTCGAGGCCTGAGGATCGGAGCGTAGCAGAGCTACGTGAGAACCGGAAGGACCGGCTGAGTTCAAAAATCGACGTCGAGTAAGCTTCCCTGAAGTAACAACGTAATGGCAGTCGGAGCTTTTGAACCACCTTTAAAGAAAGGGTGTGAAGGGGTTGACAGTACATCGCTTCTCCCAAGACGCTCTGAGCGACTGGATGCGGACATTGGGTCCGGACTCCGACGTCGTGATCAGCAGCCGGGTGCGAGTGGCCCGCAATTTGCGGAAGCAGCCGTTCCCGATGCTCGCTACGAGCGCCCAGGCGAATGAAGTGCTGGAGCAGCTGGCGGATGTCAGCAAGTCGGGCAAGCTGGACGAAGTAGGCTCCTTCGAGACGCTGCTGTTATCCGAGCTTAGCGAGTTGGACAAACGAGTGCTCGTGGAGAAACATCTTATCAGCCCGAATCTCGCGAACGAGTCTCG
This sequence comes from Paenibacillus sp. MY03, assembly GCF_002165585.1. NCBI lineage: Bacteria > Bacillati > Bacillota > Bacilli > Caryophanales > Paenibacillaceae > Paenibacillus > Paenibacillus sp. MY03. The sequence goes on from NZ_MXQD01000033.1 coordinate 28,323, forward strand.
CGGCGGGGCCGTCGTGCTCAGCGAGAACGAATCCGTCAGCATTATGATTAACGAAGAAGACCATCTGCGCATCCAATGTTTATATCCCGGTTTCCAAATCGGCGAAGCATGGGCGTTGGCAAGCGGAATTGACGATATTTATGAAGAAGTGGCGGATTATGCCTTCGACGAGAAGCGCGGTTATCTGACCACCTGTCCGACCAACGTCGGAACGGGAATTCGGGCATCGGTCATGATGCATCTGCCGGCATTGGTATTGACTCAGCAGATTAACCGGATTCTGACTGCCGTAACGCAAGTCGGTCTTGCCGTTCGCGGCCTCTATGGAGAAGGCAGCGAAGCGTTAGGCAATCTGTTCCAGATCTCGAATCAAATTACGCTCGGTCAGTCCGAAGCGGAAATCATCGATAATCTGCATGATGTAGCCAAACAGATTATCGAGCATGAACGGGCGGCGCGCAAACGTCTTCTGGCGGAGTCCAGACTGCGAACGGAGGATCGCGTCAAACGTTCCTTCGGCATTCTGTCCCACGCGGTTATCATGGACTCCAAGGAAGCCGCGCAGAGGCTGTCGGATGTTCGTCTCGGCGTCGATCTGGAGCTGTTGCCGGACGTAACGCCGCAGGTGCTCAACGAGCTGCTCGTCATGACTCAGCCAGGTTATTTGCAGCAGACTTTTAATGAGAAGATGAGTACCGAGCAACGCGACGTAAGACGCGCCGAGCTCATTCGGGAGAAACTGAAGGTTGCTCAAATCCAAGATTGATCATGGGGGTGCAGGAATATGATGTTTGGAAGATTCACGGAACGTGCGCAGAAGGTGCTCGCACTGGCTCAAGAAGAAGCGGTGCGGCTAGGCCATAACAATATCGGAACGGAGCATATTTTGCTCGGTCTCATTCGCGAAGGCGAAGGCATCGCGGCGAAGGCTCTGATCGGGCTTGGTCTCGGTCTCGAGAAAATTCAGGATGAAGTCGAAGCGCTCATCGGACGCGGACAGGAACAACCGAACAACATCGCTTACACGCCGCGCGCCAAAAAGGTCATCGAGCTGTCGATGGATGAAGCCCGCAAGCTGGGCCATACTTACGTTGGAACGGAGCATATTCTGCTCGGCCTCATCCGCGAAGGCGAAGGCGTGGCGGCGCGCGTGCTGAACAACCTCGGCATCAGCCTGAACAAAGCGCGTCAGCAAGTGCTGCAGCTGCTTGGCAGCAGCGAAGCGGTATCCAGCAACCACGGCACGCCTGCCAATGTCAGCACGCCGACGCTGGATGGACTCGCGAGAGATTTGACCGCTTATGCGAAGGAAGGCAATCTCGATCCGGTCATCGGTCGAAGCAAAGAGATTGAGCGCGTTATCCAAGTGCTTAGCCGCCGGACCAAAAACAATCCGGTTCTCATCGGCGAGCCGGGCGTCGGCAAAACGGCGATCGCGGAAGGACTCGCGCAAAAAATCATCGCCAACGAAATTCCCGAGACGCTGCGCGACAAACGGGTGATGACGCTGGATATGGGCTCCGTCGTCGCCGGTACCAAATACCGCGGCGAATTCGAGGATCGTCTCAAGAAGATCATGGATGAGATCCGTCAAGCGGGCAACATCATCCTGTTCATCGACGAGCTTCATACGCTCATCGGAGCAGGCGGCGCGGAGGGCGCGATCGACGCTTCCAATATTCTGAAGCCGGCGCTTGCCCGCGGCGAGCTGCAGTGCATCGGCGCGACGACGCTGGACGAATACCGCAAGTACATCGAGAAGGATGCCGCGTTAGAACGCCGCTTCCAGCCGATCACGGTCGACCAGCCTTCCGTCGAGGAAGCGATCCAAATTCTCCACGGCTTGCGCGATCGGTACGAGGCGCATCACCGCGTGAAAATTACGGATGAATCCATCGAGCAAGCGGTTAAGCTGTCGGATCGTTACATTACAGACCGTTTCCTGCCGGACAAAGCGATCGATCTGATCGACGAGGCGAGCTCCAAGGTAAGGCTGAATTCCTATACCGTACCGCCGAATCTCAAGCAGCTTGAGAACCGTCTGGAGGATATCCGCAAGGAGAAGGACGCTGCCGTCCAAAGCCAGGAGTTCGAGAAAGCGGCCGCGCTACGCGATACGGAACAGAAGATTCGCGAAGAGCTGGACGTCACGAAAAATCAGTGGAAAGAAAAGCAAGGCCGCACCGATTCCGAGGTTACGCCCGAGGATATCGCTCAAGTTGTAGCGAGCTGGACCGGCATCCCGGTTAGCAAGCTGGCGGAAGAAGAGACGGAGCGCCTGCTGAAGATGGAAGAAATTCTTCATGACCGCGTAATCGGTCAAGAGGAAGCCGTGAAGTCGGTATCCCGCGCGATTCGCCGCGCAAGAGCCGGACTCAAGGATCCGAAGCGCCCGATCGGCTCGTTCATCTTCCTTGGTCCTACGGGCGTCGGCAAGACAGAGCTGGCCCGCGCGTTAGCGGAAGCCATGTTCGGCGACGAAAATGCGGTTATCCGCATCGATATGTCGGAGTACATGGAGAAACATTCGACATCCAGACTGGTCGGAGCTCCTCCGGGTTACGTCGGCTACGAAGAGGGCGGCCAGTTGACCGAGAAGGTTCGCCGCAAGCCGTATTCCGTCGTATTGCTTGACGAGATCGAGAAAGCCCATCCGGAAGTATTCAATATTCTGCTTCAAGTGCTCGAGGATGGACGTTTGACGGATTCCAAAGGCCGCGTCGTCGACTTCCGCAACACGCTAATCATCCTGACGTCCAACGTTGGAGCGGATCAAATCAAGAAAAACTCGTCGCTCGGATTCACCGCCGTACAAGATGCGGGCCGCGACTTCATCGTGATGAAGGACAAAGTGATGGCGGAGCTTAAGAAGAGCTTCCGTCCGGAGTTCCTGAATCGGATCGACGAATCCATCGTCTTCCATTCTCTCGGCGAAGAGCATATTGCCCGGATCGTGACGCTGATGTCCGACGAGCTGCGCAAACGCTTGAAGGAGCAACAAGTCGACTTCACGCTGACGGAAACGGCGAAGAACTTCCTTGCCAAGGAAGGCTACGACCCGCAATACGGCGCGCGTCCGCTGCGCCGCGCGATCCAGAAGCATATCGAGGACCGTCTGTCCGAGGATCTGCTGATGGGTCTCATCCAGAAGGGCGATACCTTCGTTATCGACGAGAAGGATGGGGCGTTGGTCGTTACGAAACATCTGCATCAGCCGGCTGAAACGCAGGAAGAAGAGCCGACTACGAAATAAAAAATGGCAAGTCGAATCATCGTTGATCGATGACGATGACGGCAATGAGAAAGAAAAGCATCCTCTGCAAACGAGGATGCTTTTTTCATGTCTGCGGGGACTTTTGTTCCCCAAAATGGTTGGTTATAAAGTCGGAGAACAAGCGGGCATTATGCGGGAGCTGCTCTTCGGCACGGCAGACGAACGAGATATAGCGGCAATTACGGTAATTCGGCAATCGGAACTGGATCAGCTCGCCTGCCGCCACCTCTTTAATGACGCTGCGCTCCGGCAGCACCGCGATACCCAGGCTGCACTTGACCGCTTCCTTCATCGTTTCGATGGCGCCGAGCTCCATGGACTGGTTGAATATTATTTCCGTCTGGTTCATCCATTCCTCCGTCAGCGTGCGGGAGGTAGAACCGGGTTCATGCAGCAGCAGCCGCTCCCCTTGCAAATCCTCCGCTTCTATCTCCTGCCGGCCCGACAGTCGATGGCCGGGAGCGACAACAAGCCGCAGCTCATCCTCCAACAATGGCTGTAGGGACAAGCCGGGTTCCGGCGAATTCGGAAGCGACACAACCGCGGCATCTAGCTCGTAATTGCGCAGCATGGCCATAATGGTGCCTGCCTTTTTGACGGTCAGCTGCAGCTGAATACTCGGGTACTCCTCCTGGAAGGCGGAGAAGCAGGCAGCAGATAGGTGGCCGGCGTATAGCTAGCGCCAAGCTTTAATCGTCCGCCGCCCCTTTTATGCAACTGCGCGGCATGCTCTTCCAGCTCGCCGCCAAGGAACACGATGCGACGAATATAGGGGAGCAGCTCCAGCGCGGCTTCCGTGGGCCGGAGCTTCCGCGACGTCTTGCGCACCAGCTCGAGTCCCAGTACCTCCTCCAGCTTGCGCAAATGGAAGCTGACCGTAGGTTGGGTGAGTCCCAGCTTCTCCGCCGTTTCCAGCAATGTTTTGCCTTTGCATATTTCCAATAACACTTTTAATTGTTGAATGGTCATATCATCACCTCATCCCATCCGAATATACATTTTATCTATATATATTTCAATATTTCTAAAGTTTATTTAACAATGGTTTAATCTTTCTCTAATCTGTCGTTGATTTTTCGTTGATAAAGTAACCGTGTAAGCAAAAACTGCTGACGAAAAGGTGGAGAAAAACGAATGAACGTTTATCCGATTCAATGGAAAAGAGTAACGACAGGCATAGTGCTGATATCTATGTTGACTGTACTTGCAGCATGCGGAGGCAATAATGGTGCGGAAAACGGCAATAAGTCGGGATCCGGGGCAGCTCCGTCGCCGACTGTAGCGCCAACTACGGAGGCAGTTGCAACGGAAGAGCCGGCTGTTGAAGATGCAGGCAAGCTTGTTGTGTACCTTAACGATTTTGACGCCATCATCGCCGATATGTTCAAGGAAGCAACCGGGTACGATGTAGAGCTCGTAACGGGCAACGGCGCGGAGATCATGTCCAGAATCGAAGCGGAAAAAGGCAATCCTCATTGGGACATCGTCTGGGCGGACATGATGCCGTCCATTCACGGCTTGGGTCTGCAAGGGCAACTGCTGGAAGGCTGGGAGCCGGAAAATCTGTCGCAGGTTGCCGAAGATTTCAAAGCGTACATTCCCGAGAACAAAACATATTTCCCTACCGGCGCTCATGCTTCCGGCATCATCGTATACAACAAAAACTTCTATACCGAAGAGACGGCTCCAAAAACTTGGGCTGACTTCGCCAAAGCGGAATACAAGGACCAAATCGCAACAGCCGACCCTGCCATCGCGGCTCCGGCATATCCGTTTGTTGCGGCGCTCTTCGACAAAGCCGGCGGAGTAGAAGAAGGCAACGCGTTTTTCGACAGCTGGTTCAACAACGGCTTGCGCGTTTTTCCGAAAAATCCGCAGATCGTGCAAGCATTGTCCGGCGGTGAAGTGAAGCTGGCAGCTTTGCAAGAATCGAATGCGTACAGCATGGTTAACAATAACGAGCCGATCGGCATCATTTGGCCTGAAGAAGGCGCTCCGGCATCCGTGCGCGTAGCCGCTATTCAGAAAAATACGAAAAACCCGAATGCAGCCAAAGCGTTTATCGAATTCCTGCTGGATGCCAAAACGCAACAAAAGCTTGTTGATGAAGGCGAAGAAGCTTACTTCGATCCCGCTGCCCAAGGCGTGATGGCGAGACCGGACCGCGCCGCGAACGCCAAGCTGATTGCCGCGGATGCCGCGTGGGCGTCGCAGCATGAAGCGGAAATCAAACAATGGTTTGCCGACAAAGCGGTTAAGTAACGGCCATGTTCAGGCTTACGAATGAACGGCTTGGTTGGCTGGTCAGCATCGCGCTGCTGATTCTGGTCCTGTACCCGCTCCTGGCGGTGGTCATTCAAGTATTGTTGCCCGGCGTTTTTTTCGGGAATTGGGTTATAGGCGATCTTAGTCTGCTCCTTGAAATATTTAAACGGCCGTTATGGCAAAAGTCGCTCGAAAACTCGTTGCTGCTGGGTATCGGCACCACTCTGATCGGCACGCTGCTTGGCGGCGTGCTGGCCACGGTTCGATCGACCTGGCGCTTCCCCACTGCCGGCTTGCTTGATGCGGCCGTCTGGTTGCTGCTAATCATGCCTTCATTTATTCTGGCGCAAGGCTGGGTTATGTTTTCGGCGCAGCAAGGGCTGGCCGTAAACCTGTTCGGTTGGGACTGGGTGCCGGGTGCGGTATTCCAGCCCGCCGGGCTGATTGTAATCATGACCTTGAGCAAATTCCCGCTCGCCTACCTCAGTATGAAAGCGGCGATGGAATGGAAGGTGCAGCAGTTGTCGGATGCGGCCAGGCTGGGCGGCGCTTCGCCGATCAAGGTGTGGGCAACGATTCAGGCGCCGCTGCTGCTGCCGGCGCTGCTGGCCGGAGCGGCGCTGGTATTTATGGACACGATTGGCGACTTCGGTCTGCCTTCTTCCATTGCGGCTATCTACCGCTTCCCGACGTTGCCGTATTCCATCTATTCGGCTCTGTATACATCGCCCATTCGGTTCGATATGGCGGGCGTGTTGTCCTTCTATCTGGTGCTGCTGATCAGCGTCGCGATGCTGCTGCAGTATGCGGCCATGCGCCGTTCCCGCTTCGACTTTATGTCGGGCGGCGCGGTGCCTTCCGCGCCGAAGGAGGCTGGCAAATACCGCTGGCTGCTTGCTGCAGGCAACATCGTTTTCCTGCTTGTCACCATTGGTATTCCGATCGGCTCAAGTCTGATGATGTCGTTTATGCAAGCGCAGGGAGGCGGCGTAAAGGCGGAAAACCTGACGCTGGCCAACTATGCGGCGTTGTTCGATGGCGGCTTCCAGCTGCTGCATGGTCTCGGGCGTTCGCTTATGATCGCGGCATCCGCGGCTGTTATCGGGCTTGTTGTTGGTTTGTTGGTTGCCTTTGTGTTGACGTATTCGCAGTTCCGGTTCCGGCGCGGCATTGAGGTGCTGTCGCTTGTCACTCTGGCTGTACCGGGCGTCGTGCTCGGCATCGGATATATTTTTGTATGGAATCAGCGCTGGCTGGAACCGCTGGGCTTGCTGTTGTACGGCAAACCGGCCATTCTGGTGCTTGCGGCGATTGCAGGAGCGATCCCCGTCATTACGCGGATTATGGTAGGGGCGATGGCCAAGGTGCCGCAATCCTTTCTTCATGCGGCAGGTTTGCAAGGCGATTCGCTACTGCGCCGGATCAGGCGCATATTGCTGCCGCTGATGCGGGGAGCGCTGCTGTCCGCGGGGTTGGCGGCATTCGGCGCCAGCGTGTTTGATCTCGCGGTCAATTCGGTATTGTTCCCGCCCAATTACATCACATTCCCTGTAGCGATCAACAAGTCGTTCGAGGATATGCGCTTCGGTTATGCGTCGGCGGCAACGATATTGGGAGGCGGAGTTGTGGTGGCGATTATATTGGTTATTGAACTGTTGTTCAGAAGAAAGGAGGCGCGTTCATGAATATCAAGTCGCGATTGTCTTCGGTGTTCACGGGCGCTGCTGCCGTTCAGGCGGGGGCCGCGTCGATACCGGCGGCATCTCTGGCTCCGGTATCGGCAAAAGATGCTGCCGGGGTTTCCGCCGGAAAGGAGAAGGACCAGGCTTCGGTATTGCTGGACATGCAAGACGTATCCAAGCAATATGGCGCTTTCCGGGCGTTGGACGGGATTTCGTTCCAGATGAAGGAAGGGGAAATCATAAGCGTGCTGGGGCCCTCCGGCTGCGGCAAGTCGACGCTGCTGCAATTGGTGGCCGGCCTAGCCAAGCCGGACGGAGGCGCAATTCGGCTGGGCGGCAAGGTAATCGCTTCTCCCCAGACGATGATGCCGCCCGAGAAACGCGGCATTAACATGGTGTTTCAGGATTATGCGCTGTGGCCTCATATGAATGTGGAGGACAATATCGCCTACGGCCTTCACCGCTTAAGCAAAGAAGAGAAGCGGGAACGGGTAAGCGAATTGCTGAAGCTGATGCGGCTGGAAGGTCTGGCGCATCGGCTGCCGCCGCAATTGTCGGGCGGGCAGCAGCAACGCGTCGCCATTGCACGCGCGCTTGCGACCCGTCCCAAGCTGATTCTGCTTGACGAGCCGTTGTCCAATCTGGACATGAGGCTGCGAATCGAGATGCGCGCGGAGATGGCCTATTTGTTCCGCCGCTTGGGTACAAGCGTGTTCCATGTCACCCATGATCCCGAAGAGGCGTTCTCGATGGCGGATCGGCTGCTCATTATGCGCAAGGGCAATATCGATCAGATCGGAACGCCGCAGGAATGCTTCAGTCGTCCCGCCAGCCGCCATGCCGCTTCATTGCTGGGCGCGATCAACCGGCTGCAGGGCACGAAGGAAGGTACGTCGGGAGGCACGGCAATCCGTTTGCCTTCGGACGGCTCGATATTCGGCATATCCGGCACGGAAGCTGCGGATGCGCAGGTCGGCTCCGCCATGGAGCTGCTATTCCGTCCGGAGGATCTGGTTCTGACGGAGGAAGAAAATTTTGAAGCCGAAGGCAATAATAAGCTTCGTCTGCGCATCCGTTATTGCACCTTCGAGGGCAATCGCTGGAGATCGGCTGCGGATACGACCGATGGTCAACCGCTGTATTTGTTGACGGACTATCCGCTCGATGCCGATCAGCAGGTCGTGGCGGCGCTGCCCGCTTCCAAGTCGTTTCTATATGCCAAAAACGATGATTAGAACGGGCTTACGGAACTGAGAAACGGCTTGCACGCCGTCATGGAACGGCGTCAACCGTTGTTAACCAACTATCGAAGAGGAATGTTCATGATGCAGTTCATGCAGTTTAAGCCTACCCTATCACGACTATTGGTTATATCGGATATTCACGGCCACGAAGAAGGATTGGCGCAGCTGCTGCACCGTGCGGATTACTCGCCGCAGACGGACAAGCTGATTCTGTTGGGGGATTACGTGGATACGGATCCGTCCACCTGGCGTACATTGGATACGGTTGTCGATCTCGTATCGCAAGGAGCCGTCGCGCTGCAAGGCAATGCGGAACGGAGTTTGCTGGCTTCAGGTCCTGACTTGGCGGGCCGGCTGTCGCCTCATATGCTCGACTGGATGGAACGGCTGCCGCTATATTGGAGCGTAGATACCTATTTGTTTGTACATGCGGGCATTCGGCATGGGGTGCCGCTTGAGCGGCAGACCGCAGAGGATTTGACCGAAATTCGGGATGACTTCTGGAATCGCGAGCCGGCGGGAGGGCAGACGGTTGTATTCGGCCATACGCCAACCTTCAAGTTAGGTTCCCCGCCGGGAGAGCTGTGGTTTGCGCCTGGCAGAATCGGAATCGATTGCGGAGCCAAACATGGGAAACGGCTGGCGCTGCTTGATCTTCGGGATGGGGTCAGCTACAGCTGTTCGACAAATCCGGAACGAATGTATACGGATTGGCGTGTCGAATGCTTGAAGATGCATCGCAGCGCAAGCCTTTCGGACAGATGACATTAAGGCTATCAGGAATATTGTTATGCCATTGAGATGTGATCGGCGTCGCCCGTTCGGCTACTCCAGCCGCCAGTTGCGGCAATGGTCCTGCTGCACCGGCGCGATGCCGGATTGCAGCGGGTTATGGTTGATGTTCCGCGCGTAACCGTCTTCGATATGGCTGAGGTACAATAAGCCGCGATCAAGAATGGCGGCGTCCGGCTTGTCCTTCCGGAATGTCATCCCGTTGATATATAATCCTCGCACATGGGCGGCAACGAATTGATAGGGCTGAGCCGCATAGTTGAACGCATCGGGATCGGCATCGCAGCGGCTGGTGCCCGTCGCCTTGGTCATCTGGCTGAAATCTTCCTCTTCGCCGGTCATGCTGTTGGTGAAGTTGTTGAAAGTAATATTCTCGACGGGATGCTCGGCCGTCCCTTCGATGAAGATGCGTCCCGGTCCCGTCAATATTATATTGTCAAATACGATATTGCGGATGGAGACGGGTTTGGAAGATTGATAATAACGCGGCGTTATATCGATTAGGAAAGGGAACTTGAATGCGGCATGAATAATCAGGTTGGAGAACACCAGATTCTCGTACGGGCCGCCATCCTTCAAGTAAAGAGATAATCCGATCGTCGAATCGTGCACGACGCAATTGGCGATCGTGACGTTGCGGATCGGCCCTTCGCTTTCGGTGCCGAATTTGATCGCCTGGCAACGCGAACGCAGGACACAGCCCGACACCGTCACATTCTCGCATGCGAAACCGTCAATGCTCTTGAATACAATGCTGTCGTCGCCGGATTCGATATTGCAGTCGCTGATCTGAACGTTGCGGGAACCGTCAATGCCGATGCCGTCCGTGTTAATGCGGTTGCGATTATTGCGAATCGCAACCCGGCTGATCATCACGTCTTCGCACTGCTGCACATGCAAGGTCCAGCTGTCGGAGTGCCGGATCGTAATGCCGTCGACCCGTACCCCGCTGCAGCCGGTGAACAGCAAGGTGCCGATGCGCATCGGTACCAGACGGTTCTCGGGAAACCATAAATCCTCTGTGCCGCCCCCGTTTATTTCCCCTTCTCCGGTAATTCTGCAATTGCTTACTTCGCGAGCCAGCAACAAAATATAAGTAGCGCGAGGCGGATTGGTATATGCTTCATAACCGACGGGAGGATACAAGCTCATGTCGGACGAAGCGCGAATAACGGCTTGCATGCCCAGATGCAGATGAACGTTGGATCTAAGCATCAGCGTCCCCGTTACGTAAGTCCCCCGGGGCACATACACGGTTCCGCCTCCCGCCTCGGAGCAGGTGTCAATGGCCCGCTGCAACGCGTATTGATCAAGCGTTTCCCCGTCTCCAGCAGCGCCGAATTGTTTTACATTATAATCGTACATGTTCAGTCGTCCTCCTTGCGACGGAAGTCCCCTTTCGATTCCGACAGCAGCTTGCGGAATAAAGTGGGGCTTGTGCCCGTCGATCTTTTGAACATTCTTTCGAAATGAGCCAGGCTGCCGAACCCCAACATGTCGGCAATCGAAGAAACGGAATGCGAGGTTGAGCGCAACAGTTGCCGAGCTTCCAGCAGCCTGACATGATGGATGTAATCAATAACGGTAAAGCCGGTTGCGCTCTTGAACAAACGAGACAGATGGAAACGGCTGAGCGCGAATCGCTCGGACAACTCCATAATCGTAATGGATCGTCGGTAGTGGGCATTCAAATATTTCATCATTTCGGCAGCCCGGTCATGAAGGGCAAGCATTCGATTGTCTGCGGCCGGCTGATGGCGGAACAACGTAATCATAAGCTCCGTGACCAAAGCCTGCATCATATTGCGGCAGCCAGGCTGTCCGCTCTTCCGCTCTTGGAGCAGCCGGAACAACAGATGTTCGACAGCCGCCTGCTCTTCCCGGGACAATCGCAGGACGGAGCTCCCTCTATGGAATAGCTCGGCCGCGTCTATCTCGGTAAGCGGCAGCAACTGCAAAATTTGTTCGTTCAACATGACGAGGAAACGTTGATGTTCGTTCACCGAAGCGGCTATGGTGCGATGGCGGTCATAGGCATTAATGAGCACAAGATCGCCTTTCTTCAGATGATAAGTCGTCTGATTCAAATAAAGAAAACGTTCTCCCGCGTACAGATAATAAATTTCATACGTATTGTGCGCATGAATGCTGGCCATACTGCCGGACACGGCAAATTCGTCCAGACTGATGCGCAAGTCGTCCTGAATATAAGTAATTTGATTATGGGTACCCATGGATGCATCACCGGCTTGATTATAACCATTGCCTGCCTGAAAAGAAAGCATTCTGCTTCAATTCATGCGCACAATCGGTTGCATGGCCAACAATTTCGCACAATCGGTTGTAAATAAGGAGCGGGGCATTGTCTTGCTATACGCCAGCATGTACAATAAATTATTCGTTAGGAGGCGAAGCCGCTATGAAATATCGATTGCTGATCGTGGATGATGAACGGGAAGTCCGGGAAGTACTTTCGGAGATTGTCGATTGGAGCGAACTGGGGTTCGAGGTCGTTCAGACGTTAAAGGACGGCAGAGATACGATTGCTTATCTGGAACAGCAGCTCGTCGATGTTGTATTGTCGGACATTAAGATGACGTTCGAGTCGGGAATCGACGTGGCCAGATTTATTAAAGAGCGGCAATTGCCGGTGAAGGTCGTATTGTTAAGCGGCTATCAGGAGTTCCAATTGGCCCAAGAGGCGATTCGATATGATGTAAGCGATTACTTGCTTAAACCTACCGATCTGGATGAACTATATCGCGTGTTTCGGAATCTCAAGCGAGAGCTGGATGCCGGAGCGGCGGTCAAACAATCCGAGCGCCAGGATCGGGAACGCTTTGCTTCGTATCTGCTATTTCAATCGGACGCGGCAGCCGAAGAGATTGCCCGGCACCTCGAGCAGCTTAACGCCGCCGTTGACCCGATGCGGGAGCCTTGCGCCTTGATAGAAGTGACGGTCTCCAAGGATAGCGGAGGGGTGTCCAGGGCGGATGTGGCGAGCAGCAAGAAACTTCTGGCCAATATGGCGGCGGGCCAGTTCCCGTCCTGGCTGATGCTGTTGGATGAGCGCGAGCAGCCACCTTATTACGCCGTTATATGTATGCCGACGGAGCAGCAGCAGTTGTATGACCAAATGCAGAATTCCTTGCAGCGGCTAAATAATATTACGGCGCTTAAAGCACAATTGGTTGGGTTCCAGCGATTTGACAACCTCGCGACGCTGCTGGTCGAATATCGGAGCCGCGATCCGCTGAGGGCGTCGTCCGACGTGAAGCAGGAAGCGGCGGCCGGACCGCAGCGGCGGGACGGCGATGTGTCCCCAAGCAGCGGTAGTCAGTCTGGCGGCGGCAAATGGGCGATTCGCCAGGCCGTCGCTTACATTGAAGAGCATTACCATAAAAACTTGTCTTTGGAGCTGGTGGCGGGCCAGGTCCATCTGAATCCGGTTTATTTCGGGCAGCTGTTCAAGAATGAAACGAATCAGAACTTCTCCGATTATCTGGTGGAGGTGCGATTGAAACACGCCAAGGAGTTGCTTCGTTCGACGCCGTTCAAAATTTACGAAATTTGCGACAAGGTTGGCTATAAGGATCTGAAATACTTTTATAAGCTGTTCAAGAAACATGAAGGGGTAACGCCAAGCGAATATCGGGACAGGAGTTAACGCCATTCGATAAAGCAAGCGGGGTGAAGCGATGAGCGGTTGGGGAAATATGTGGCGCGACTTTCGAGAATACAGGCGCAACAGCATTCTTGTGCGAAATTTCCTGATTACGTTGCTGTTGTTAATGGTGCCCCTCGGCGTTGTTCATTTATTGGTATATGCCTATAACGATACCATCAACAGGGAAGAAATTAGCCGTTCGCATATGAACGAGCTGGAACGGTTTAAAGATGCAATGGACAACTCGTTGTTCAATCTGGAGAATCTGTCTCTGCAAATGGCCAGCCAAACCGACTTTGCGTCAGTCGGGAAAGGGAACTTCGACTTTCCGCTTAAATACGAGCAGTTAAACAAAATCCGCCGCATTCAAGATGCGATGTTAATGGCGCAGCTGACGAACACCAGCCTCGAGTCCATATTTGTATTTGTCAAGGATAAACAGTACTTGATTGCTGGAACTAGCGGAGGGAATATCAACAAATATGATGTGGATTGGTGGTACGATGTTTATCGCGATCGCCAGGATACAACCAGCTCATGGACGCAATTTCTGAGAAGCGGCACGGGAAGCAATGACGAATCCCCTGATTTTTTGGCGCATTTCCGTCAGTTGCCCATCTATGGTTCGTCGTCCGAAAAGTCCGGCGTGTTGTTTGTATCCTTTAACATGAATCCGCTTAAGCCGTTCTTAAGCATGCAAGCCGGGAAGCTGTATATTATCGATTCGCAGCAACGGATTATATATGCTCCCCAAGCGGATAGGATTGGCAGCGAATTTTCCGAACTGGAGCCGAATGCCGCGCATGCGGTCGAACAAAGTACGGTGTCCGAAATTATTCATTCCGGCGGGATGGATTATACGCTGTCTGCCGTGCCGTCCGGTTACCGGGACTGGCAATATGTATCGGTATTGCCCCTGCGGCATTATTACGCCAAACAAGTGAAGTTCAGGCAATTTATGATCATGCTGGTGCTTCTGGCCTTGGTGTCCAGTTTGTTGTTCGCGCTGGTCATTTCTTTGCAAAATTACCGTCCGATCAGCGGGATCTTGTCCATGCTGAAACGAGGGGAAGGAGAGACCGGCAGTCGCCGCGGCAAGCTGAACGAAATCAAATACATATCATCCAGCATTTCCAGCTCCAACGAGCAGCGGCAAGAGATGGAGCGGGAACTGCAGCATCGTTACGAGCTGTTGAAGAAGTCGCAAGCCATTGCGTTGCAGGCGCAGATCAAACCCCATTTCCTGTACAACACGCTGGAATTGATTAATATGAAAGCGATTCGGATGACGCGCGGGAAAAATGACGTGTCGGACATGATTCTCGCGTTGTCCCGGCTGCTGCGGTTAAGTCTCATTACGGAGGATGACATTATTCCGCTGCGCAAGGAGTTGGAGCATGCCCAGCTCTATATTCAATTGCAGCAGCTGCGTCTGGACGGGGGGCTTGAAGTGATCTGGAAAATCAATGAAAACATACTCGAATACGATACGATCAAGCTGACCCTGCAGCCTATTCTGGAAAATGCCGTCTATCACGGCATTCAGCCATCTTCGCGGCAAGGCGTGATCAGTATCGTCGGTTATGCGGAGGCGGACGCCGTCATTCTGAAAGTCAAAGACAATGGCGTAGGATTGCCGCGCGCTGTTGCGGATGAAGTGAACCAAAGCTTTCTGCAAACGCCGATCAGACAGAATGAGAGCATCGGATTAAGAAATGTCAATCAGCGTATTCAACTGGTGTTCGGCAGCGAATACGGATTGCGTCTGGCCAGCCGCGAAGGCGAAGGAACACTGGTCGAGATGAGGCTGCCGAAACGAACTCGGAAATAAAACTTCCCCTGCTGCCATCAAACACGAACGGAGCCGGATCCCGGCACGATAACCGCTGCGCGAGCGATAGTCGTGTTATCGCAAGGTGTTGCGGCTCCAATCTGGATTTCCCCCCCCTTAACCTCGAAATGAAAACCTTTACATGCTCCTACTAAACATAGATTTGACCGGATTTCTCGTTGCCTTGCGTTTCCTTACAATAAAGGAAACCGAAGAAAAGGTGTGATAAGGTGGGACGTTCGGGCAATCTACCCTATTTGATTCGCAACAAGTGGCTTTATATTTTCCTGATTCCCGGTATCTTGTATTTGCTTGTATTCAAATATTTGCCGATGGCGGGACTGGTTATCGCCTTTAAAGATTTAAGTTTGACCAAAGGCATCGTGGATAGCGAGTGGGTTGGCTGGTATCACTTTGAAACCTTGTTTCAATCCAGCAATTTCTACCGCATTCTCAAAAACTCCTTGCTGCTGAGCTTTTATCAGATCGTATGGGGGTTCCCGGCGCCAATCATTCTGGCGCTGATGCTGAATGAAATCCGGCACATGTTTTTTAAGCGGATAACACAAACGATTCTGTATTTGCCCCATTTTATTTCGTGGGTCGTGCTTGCCGGCATCGTTATGAGTTTTTTGTCTCCATCGACGGGAATCGTAAACCATGTATTAAATACAATGGGGTTCGAATCCGTTCCTTTTCTGCTTAAACCGGAATATTTCAGGACGATCATCGTTAGCGCGGAGATATGGAAGGAAGTCGGCTGGGGAACGATTATTTATTTTGCGGCGATGTCCGGCATTGATCCCACTTTGTATGAATCGGCCACAATCGACGGCGCCGGCCGCATGCGCAAAATGTGGCATATTACGTTGCCGGGCATATCCGCGACCATTGTGATCTTGCTGCTCTTGAAGCTCGGCAACATTCTCGAAAACGGTTTCGAACAAATTTACCTGCTTTACAATCCGATGACTTACGCCACCGGAGACGTATTCGAAACTTATACGTATCGGATCGGCTTGCAGCAAGGCCGAATATCGTACGGAACGGCGGTGGGCATGTTTAAGGCGCTGGTCGGATTTACGCTGATTATCATGGCCAATTCTGTATCGCGCAAACTTAGCGGAAAATCGATTTGGTAAGGGGAGACAGCATGAATACGAAAACCCGCTTTAGTTGGTTTGACGGCATTAACTATTTGCTTGTAATCATTGTGTGCGCGGCGACACTGTATCCGTTCCTCAATGTACTGGCCGTTTCTTTAAGCTCGTACAGCGCTTATGTGGAGAATCCGTTGCGAATTTGGCCCAAAGACATGAATCTGGCGGCTTATAAGGAAATTATGATTCACCCGGTGTTATGGTCCAGCTATCGCAACAGCATCATTGTAACGGCGTGCGGCGTGGCGGGAGGCATGCTGCTCTATATTCTGAGCGCATATCCCCTGTCCAAGCGGCATCTGAAGGGCCGCAAAATCATCATGGTATTTATCGTATTTACGATGCTGTTCAACGGCGGCATTATTCCCAACTTCTATTTGATGCGTTCGTTGGGATTGATCGATACATTGGCGGCCATCGTGCTTCCGATGATGTTTTCCGGCTTCAACCTCATATTGATGAAGACGTTTATGGAGAACATTCCGGAGGAGCTGGAAGAAGCGGCCAAGATGGACGGGGCATCGGAACCGTATATCCTGTTCCGTATTATTGTACCGTTGTCCAAGCCGATTATCGCGACGTTATGTTTGTTCACTGCCGTCACGTATTGGAACAATTTCTTCCAGGCCATCATTTATATCCGCAGCGTAGACAACTGGCCGCTCATGCTGTTTCTCAAAGAGATCATATCCAGCGCGAGCCTGGCCGCGATGAGCAGCGGCGGCAATTCGGCCGAACAAGGCATTATGGACGTCAGACCGGAGACGTTGCAATACGCGACTTTAATGGTCGTTATGCTTCCGATCCTGTGCATATACCCGTTTGTGCAAAAATATTTCGTGAAGGGCATCATGCTCGGTTCTGTGAAAGGTTAACTTGCGGTAGTAGGCGTCTAAACGCTTATTATAGATATGACAAAGGGAGGACATCCGTATGACAAAAAAAACGAAAAGTTTGGTCGTTGTGATGGCCGTTACGGCCATGATGCTTGCCGCGTGTTCGGGCAACGGGAATAACAACGGAGAACAAGCGACCGCGAAACCGGAAGCGACTGGCAATACGAACGGGAACGCAGGAGCGGACAAACAAGAAGAACCTGTTACGATCAAAGTGTTGGCCCAATTCGGGCGGGCCGATCTGACAGAAAACGAAAAGGCATTTTTCCAGAAAGTGAACGAAGCGCTTAACATTGATTTTCAATTAGTTATCCCGCCTTCCTCGGGGTACGCGGAGCAGCTGCAATTGACGCTTATTTCCGGCGATGTGCCCGATGTCGTGTTTTTCCCTAGCGAGCAAGATGAAATGTTTATTAACGCAGTAAGAGACGGCGCCGTTATTCCGATCAACAGCTACCTGGAAAATTCCGAAAATCTGAAAAACTACAGCTACGAGCATTCCTGGGAAGCGTTGAAGACGATGCGCGACGACAATATTTATGGCGTTCCGCGTACTTCCATTACTAGAAACGATGGTTTTATGGTGAGGAAGGATTGGCTGGACAAGCTGAGCATTGAAATTCCGGCGGATAACGAGGTGACGCTGGATCAATTTAACGAAATTCTTCGCGCGTTTACCTTCGACGATCCTGATCAGGACGGCAAACAAGACACGTATGGCGTAGGCTCGTACGTGGATGCCAATAAGGTGCTGCTGCCCGTTCTCGTGTCCGAGCTTGGCCATTACGGCTGGCAGAAGTCTACGGACGGCTCTTATCCGTTCATGCTGCCTGAATATGACGCGCAAAGCGATGTGTACAAGAACATTCTATTGTATACGCAGAAGCTGTACGCAGAGGGCATTCTTGATCCGGATTCCCCCCTTAATGATTCCGCCGCGGCAAGCGAACGGTTCAAGCAAGGCGTCACCGGCGTGATTAGAGGATTCGCGGGACACGTCAATGCGCAGGAAAAGGTATTAAAGGAAATTGATCCGCAAGCGGAGCTGACTTATCTATTCGTTAAAGGGCCGGAAGGCAAAGTGCAAGGTACGGGTTATGGAACCGGCATATGGGGCGTATGGGCTGTAACGGCCGAATCCGAGCATCCGGAGAAGGCTATACAGGCATTCGACTATATGTTGTCCGAGGAGGGCTGGGATTACCTGTATAACGGCATCGAGGGCGTAGACTACAAGCTGGTAAATAACGAAAAGGTATACAATCCCGATATATCCAGAGGGATCGCGACCAGTATTATGCGCCGGCATAACGCTCCGGAATTTTTCCTCGATCCAACCAAGTTTACGAAGGAGGAGTTGGATCGCGTCAGCCCGTGGGTAGACAAGGCGGTCGCAACGGTCGTGACTTCGATGGACAAAGGTTACGTGCCTCCGGCTGCGAGAGAACCTCAGTATATGGACTATAAGCTGACATGGGACGAGTTGACCACCAAAATCATGTTGGGCGATCTGCCGATTGATCAGTTGGATAAGGCGCGCGCGGATTGGTACAAAAATGGCGGCGAGCAATATTTAAAGGAAATGAACGAATATATTCAATCGCTTGAAAATTAAGGCGGAGACCGGTCTTGAACAAGGCGATGAGGGAGGGGATCTCATGTCGAAATTGCGTTTTGCGGTAGTCGGCAGCGGCTGGGTTGCCGGGGAATATATGAAAGCGATTAACGCGCATACGGATGCGGAGATAGGCGCTGTTGTCAGCAGAAGCAGGGAGTTTGCCGCGGAGAAGCTTGCGGCGTTGGGCATTGACGCGCCGATTGCGGCAAGTTACGAGGAAGTGCTGAACGATTCCCGGATCGATGCGGTTGTATTGTGCTCCACCCCGGAACAACGCGCCGAGCAGACGATTGCCGCTGCCCGTCGCGGCAAACATATTGTCATGGAAAAGCCGCTTGCGCTGAACCGCCGGGAGCTATGGAATATGGCGGAAGCGCTGGAGCAGCATCCCGTGCATACTGTCGCGAGCTTCGTCTTGCGCTGGAACCCGTCCTTTAACAACACCAAAGCGTTAATAGAAGACGATGCGATCGGGCGCGTCTATATGGCGCAGATCGACTACTGGCATCATGTAGGCAAACAATATTCGCAATACCGCTGGAGCAAGACGATGGAATTGGGCGGCAGCAGCATGTTGTCGGCAGGCTGTCACGCGGTGGACGCCGTCCGCTATTTCGCTGGAGACATTGTGGAGGTTTCCGCGTTTGGCTGCAGGACATGGGCGGATTCCGACTACGGCTTCGATCCGAACGCGATCGCTATATTCAAATTAAAGAATGGCGGCATCGGCAAGGTTTCGTCGTCGCTGGAATGCAAGACGCCGTACATCTTTAACGTTCATTTGTTAGGCGAGCAAGGAGCGATCATGAACAATCGGCTGTTCAGTCACAAGCTGCCCGGTCAAACCGATTATACCGTCATTCCGACCATACTTCCGGACAGCGGCGACGTGAGCCATCATCCATTCGTCGAAGAAATCAATGAATTTGTGGCATCGGTCCGAAGCGGCGCGGCAACCCGCTGCACGTTCCAGGATGCATACAAATCGATGGAGGTTTGTTTCGCCATCGACGAATCGATTGCCAGCGGCAAAACCGTCATTCTGCCGTCGGCATAAGGCGTACGGCGGAAGCGTAGAGAAAGAGAGGGATTTATATGGTCAACATTGGATTTATCGGAGCAGGGGGAATTACCCAAAACCATATTCAAGCTCTAAAGCTGCTCTCGAACGCGCAGGTCGTGAGCGTATACGACGCGAACCGGGAGGCTGCGGTCCGATTGTCGGAGGCGACCGGCGCGCAGGTCATGGACAGCGCCGATCAGGTTCTGGACCGTTCGCGAATCGACGCCGTCTATATTTGCACGCCGCAATTCGCCAGGGGAAATCTGGAGGAAACTGCGGTCGAGCGGGGCATCCATCTGTTTGTCGAGAAGCCGCTTGGCATTGACCTGGAGGTCGCTCTCAAGAAAGCGGAAATGATCGAGCAGTCGGGTCTTATTAATGCCGCAGGTTATTGCCTGCGGTATTACGACACGCTGCAAGAGGTCAAACAATATTTGCAAGGCAAACATGTTCACTTGATCCAGGCCCATCGGTTCGGCACGGCGCATTCCAGTCGCTGGTGGTGGCAGCTTGAACAATCGGGCGGACATCTGGTGGATGCGGTAACGCATCAGGTCGACTTGATCCGTTATCTGGTTGGCGAATTTAGCGAAGTGTACAGTCAGAGCAGCAATAGCGCTTTCGCGCGAATGAAGCAGGAGTCCACGATCTATGACGCGGGAGCGCTCTCGTTCGGATTGGAGTCCGGAGCAGTGGGGAGTATTACAGAATCTTGCCTCTCTCCTTATTGCCGGGGTTCGGAGATCAAGCTGTTCGGCGCCGACTTCTATGTCCACATCGAGAACAACAAGAAGGTGACGATTATGGACGGCAGCCGCCATATTACCCAAACCTCGCAATTAAACGCCATGTACGAAGAAAACCGCGCTTTCGTCAACGCTGTGGAGAGCGGCAGACAGGACTTGATTCTGAGCAGCTATGCGGATGGGGCGAAGACATTGGCGTTTACGCTGGCCGCCAATCGGTCCGCGGCGGAGAAACGAGCGGTGGCGTTATGAAGCTCGGTTTAAGTTCGTATAGTTTGGTGCGACTGCTTCGTTCGGGTGACTGGGAGATTACCGATGTGATCAAGTGGGCTGCGGAACAAGGGGCGGAACATGTCGAGATTGTGCCGGTCGGCTTCGAATGGGGAGAAGGCTTCGGGCTGGTGGACGCCGTCCGTTCGCAAGCGGGCAGCCTGGGCATTGAGATATCCGCTTATACGGTGCCGGCGAACTTCGTGACGGAGACGGAGGAACAATACGCAGCGGAACTGGAACGGGTATGCAGGCAGGTCGATATTGCGAACCGGCTTGGGGTCAAACAAATGCGGCATGATGTCGGCAAGCGCCCGCCGGGAGAAGCGACGATCATGCGGTTCGGGGAAGACTTGGACAAGATGGTGCATGCCTGTCGCGCGGTAGCCGATTACGCAGCGCAGTATGGCATTACGACAAGCGTGGAGAATCACGGCTATCATATGCAGGCTAGCGAACGGGTGCAAGCGCTGATCCATGCCGTAGATCGACCCAATTTCAGGATGACGCTGGATGTAGGCAATTTCCTGTGCGTGGATGAAGATCCGATTGCCGCCGTGACCAAAATGATACGTTACGCTTCGATGGTTCATCTCAAAGATTTCTACCGCCGGCCCGCTCATCGCGATCCGGGGCAAGGCTGGATTCGCAGTTCGTCGGGCAACTACCTGCGCGGCTCCGTATTCGGGCAAGGCGATATCGACGTGTGGGAGCTGCTTAAGGCAATCAAATCATCCGGTTACGACGGTTACTTCTCGCTGGAGTTCGAGGGCATGGAAGAATGCCGGCAAGGTTCGCTCATCGGTTTGGCCAATGCGCGCAAAATTTGGGATGCCGTATAGGCTTAGGCTTGGCATAAAGGAGAGGAATTACATTGTATTCAGCAGAATGCCTTCCAAATGTCATAGGTGAAGGCGGGATATTCGCTTTCTCAGGACTGGACGGGGAAACGAGAGCAGCTTCCGGTTTTGTTGCGACCTGGGGCGCGTCGCCTTATTCGCTGTTGTTCCACACGGCCAAGCGGCGCGTGCTGGAAGTGAGCGCGCCGGAAGAGACGATGACGGAATGGGTCACCGGAGACGCTTGCCGCTTCGCAACGCCCGTCGGTTCGGGCACTTTCGTGTATGGGGCCTGGCATACGTTGATGGGAACGATCCCTTCGGATGTAAGGGTGAGTCTGCGGTTAGAGGACGGGGCGGAGGCTGTCGGCTGTCCGCAGCCGGTATCCGGGGCCGCAGCAAGCTGCATGGCGTCGGATGATGAAGACAATGGCGAATATATCGTATTGGCGAAACAAGCGGAACGGTTCGCCGTCAGCTTCGGAGCAACGCGGGAGGAAGCCGAGGAACGCGCTTGCGCGGGGCTTCAGCTTGACGTAGAGCAAGCCGTGAGCGACAGATTGGTATGGCTTGCGCGCGTCCCTGTACTGGAGGATAATCGCCGGACAAGGCTGCTGTACAAATGTTTCAGCGTTATGAAGGCGAATACACTGGCGGCGGAAGCCGGCTTCGGGCAAATGTGGTCCACTCCCGACAGAGTGCCTCACAAGGATATGTGGCTCTGGGACACCGCGTTTCATTCCTTCGGGATGAACAAGCTGGATCCGGATGCGGCATGGCAATGTCTGAAGACGATGCTGGAAGCTATACGGCCGGACGGCATGATGCCTCATCAGATCAACCCGTTTGGCAAATACAGCCGCATAACCCAACCCCCGATTCTGGCTTGGGGGGTATGGGCTAATTATTGCTCGGAGCCTGACGCCGCCAAGCTGCGC
This sequence comes from Paenibacillus sp. MY03, assembly GCF_002165585.1. Lineage (NCBI taxonomy): Bacteria > Bacillati > Bacillota > Bacilli > Caryophanales > Paenibacillaceae > Paenibacillus > Paenibacillus sp. MY03. The sequence goes on from NZ_MXQD01000033.1 coordinate 50,608, forward strand.
TACGCGCTGCCTTACTTGCAGCGTTATCTGGCATGGAATTTGGAGCATCGCGATCGGAACCGCAACGGGCTGTTCGAATGGGAAATCCATGGGGATCCACTTTGCCGCTCGGGCGAATCGGGAATGGACAACTCGGCCCGGTTCGATGAAGCCGCGGATCTCGACGCGGTCGACTTTTCTACGTTTATGGCTTGCGATATGAAATATGTCGCTTGGATTGCCGCGGAATTGGGGCAGGAGGATGTTGCGCGGACATGGCGCGAACGGGCGAAACAAACGGCGGATCGTATTATTGTAGGCTTTTGGAACGAAGAAGACGGATTTTATTATGACAAACACGGGGACGGACGACTGAGCACAGTGAAGGCGGTCAGCGGATTCCTGCCGTTGCTGCTCGAAGAGCTTCCCGAACGCCATGCGGAACGATTGATTGGGATGTTAAATGATCCGAAGCACTTTGCCGCCGAATATCCGATTCCGAGCCTGGCGCTTTCGGAGCCGGCATGGGGAACCGATATGTGGCGGGGGCCGGCCTGGATCAATATGAACTACATGATTGTCCAGGGTCTGAAGCTCCACGGGCGAACGCAGGAGGCTGACAAGCTGGCGGAGCGAACGATCGATCTGGTTCAACGCTATGTCGAACGCTACGGGGTTACCTTTGAATATTACGATTCCAGCGATCGCCTGCCTCCGGTAGACTGCGATCGCAAGGGCCCGCCGGCAGATCGTTATAATATCCGTCGCAAGATGGACAGCATCCGCGACTATCATTGGACGGCCGCGCTGACCGCTTGTTTGCTGCTGGAGAAGGATACTGATGTCAACATGGAGGGCGGCATAGCTGTCAACAGGCATGATGAGCAGCCGAGCACAGCGGGATGGACTGCACCGTCCGGGAGAGGGGGATGAGGGATGGCAACTCTTCATCATTATGAAATCGTTGTGATTGGCGCGGGCGTCGGCGGAATTTGCGCCGCGCTGGCGGCCGGCAGACTACGCAGGCGCGTGCTGCTGATCGACTGCGGCAAAGAAGCAGGGGGGACAGGCGTGCATACGTCTGTTTCTCTTGTCTGCAAATTCAGGGGAACCGACGGTACCGTGATCAATAACGGCATTCATCGCGAATTGTTCCCGCAGGCATATGCGGTTGGAAGAGGGCTGTTCGGGGAAGAGGACGATGTGCCGACGTACGATGAACAGGAGCTGAAGGCCGCTTATCAGAAGCTGTTGGAGCGGGAGCCTTATGTAACCGTCTGGACGGACAGCGAAGCGACAGAGGTATTTACGGAGCAGCGCGTCAACGCTTCCGGCGAGAAGTCGCGGCGAATCCTGGGTGTGGAGGTCGTCAAAGGCAAGCAGCTGCGGATTCGAGTGACGGGAGATCAGTTCCTGGATGCTACTGCCGACGGCAATCTCAGCGCAATGGCGGGAGCGGACTTTCAACTTGGCCGCGAGCAGGACGGCAAGATGCAGACGGCTACAGTGACATTCAAGATGAGCGGATTCCGGACTTCGCTGCTGCAGAATCCGAATGTGCGCACATGGAGAGGCATTCATGCATTGCGCCGGGAACTGACCGGTTATTACGAGCAGATGAAAGCGCTCGGCCAGACGAATAACCCGAGGCCAAGCGTGCTTTGTTTCCCGTATCCGGATGGACAGAGTCTCCTGTTTAATTCAACCGCGGTTACCGATGTCGATCCGACGAATCAAGAATCGGTAGACAGGGGAATGGCGGAAGGAGTCAGACAGGCGACGGAGCTGATCGAAGCGGTGAAACGCCATCCCGCATTTGCCGATGCGACGGTCGACTTTATTGCGCCGAAGCTTGGCATAAGGGAGGGAAGGCGCGTAGTCGGCGAATATATGCTGACGGCTGACGATTGTTTGACAGCCCGCACCTTCGACGATATGGTAGCTGCGTGCGCATACAGTCTGGACATTCATGATCCGCTCGGCGGAGCATCCAAGCTGACGCCGATTCAGGAACCGGGGTATTATCATATCCCTTATCGCTCGCTTATCGCGAAGGGCTGGGATAATCTGCTGCTTAGCTCGCGTTGTATCAGCGGCAGCCATGAGGCGCACAGCTCGTATCGCATCATGTCCGGCGTAAGCGCGATCGGAGAAGCGGCGGGAACGGCGGCCGCGCTGGCCTTGTGGCTGCAAAAGGAAGATGTGCGGGAGGTATCCGCCGCACGGATCCGTTATGTGCTGCACACAGCCGGTCAATTCGTGGAAGGCAATGTAGAGAAAGTAACGTTGGGGTAACGAAACGGTGCCGGCCTATGCGGCACGACTACGCTTGACGTATAGGAAAGTAAATAAATTCTGGTTTGACGAAAGGGAGATCACGCGATTGCGCCTCCTCGAGAGACTCCGATTAAGTGCTCACCGCGGCAGCAAGTGCGAGGAGAAGTCAATCGCATACCGCATCGGAGAATAGAGGGAAAAGCTCCGTATAATCTGGATAAATGGGGCTATCGGCTCGGCTTAGAGGGAAAAGTGCCCTTTAATCGGGGTGATTCTTTCCGAATACCGCACTTTGGCCTGGATTAGAGGTAGGATTTCCCTCTAAAGCGTAAGGAAGGTCGGAGACGGGGCCATTAGAGGGCGTTTTTCCTCTTATTCGAGAGAGGGAAGATCCAACAGTCATGAGCGAAGCAGCTGGCCTTTTTCGCACTAGCACAAAAAGGACCGTCAGGGCGGTTTGTCCCGACGGTTTTCTTTATTGAATTTTTTTGAATCGCGCAGATGAAAGCTTGAGATGGATGGAGTCCGCTTGTCCATCATGAGCTTCCATCTGCCTTTTTCTTTCTTGCAAAGATAGCCGCAAAGTCATGCTCGACACGTTCATTGAAGAAACCGATCTAAAATATTTTTTGCACATATTAAACTAAAGATAATGACTGATTTGTTTTAAATACAAGGTGTTATTGATTATTATTTAATTAATTTCACAGATTGACAAGAAATCATCCTCCTAAAAACCAGGCGTTTTAACCGATAATAACTTATGAATATGGACTGCGTCCTGAAAACCGATAGGCTAAGTTCACAATGATTTTCGTACATGGTGTGCCTTCCTTGGCGGAGCATATAATGGTAAACTTTGAAGATGAGCAAAAACGGAATTCGTAAGGGAGCTATCCTCGCATGGCTAAAATAAAAACGAAATTCGTATGCACCGAATGCGGCAACGAGTCGGCAAAGTGGCTGGGCAAATGCCCGGGCTGCCAAGCTTGGAACACGATGGTGGAAGAAAAGGAAACCGTCGTGAAGACGAAGGGCATCGGTTTATCGGGAATCCATACGAAAGAAAAACCACAATCGATCATACACATAGAAAGTGGGCAAGAGCCGCGCATCGAAACCCGGATGGTGGAATTAAACCGTGTGCTGGGAGGCGGCGTCGTGCCGGGCTCGCTCATATTGGTTGGCGGAGATCCGGGTATCGGCAAGTCTACGCTCTTGCTGCAGACGTCGCATGCTTTGGCCGTCAAGGGACTGAAGGTGCTGTACATATCCGGGGAGGAATCCGTAAGGCAGACGAAGCTGAGGGCGGATCGGCTCGGAGCGCTGACGGAAACATTATATGTGCTGTGCGAGACGAATATGGAGCATATTAATGATGCGATCGAATCCATAGATCCGGATTTCCTGGTTATCGACTCCATCCAGACGGTCTACGAACCGCGGGTCGAGTCGGCCCCGGGCAGCGTGTCGCAGGTGAGGGAGTGCACTGCGCACTTCATGCGTACGGCGAAGATTAAAGGCATCGCTACCGTACTGGTCGGTCACGTCACAAAGGAAGGCGCCATCGCCGGTCCGCGTCTGCTGGAGCATATGGTGGACTGCGTGCTGTACTTCGAGGGCGAGCGGCATCATACATACCGGCTGCTGCGCGCGGTAAAGAACAGATTCGGCTCCACGAACGAGATCGGCATCTTCGAGATGAACGAGGACGGCCTGCGCGAAGTATCCAATCCGTCGGAGCTGTTTCTGTCGGAGCGGCCGCTCGGCGTATCGGGCTCGACAGTCGTGGCCAGCATGGAAGGGACGAGGCCTGTCCTGGTCGAGCTGCAGGCGCTTGTCGCGACGACGAATTTTCCGTCGCCGAGGCGGATGTCGACAGGCATCGACCATCATCGGATGGCCCTTATTATCGCGGTGCTGGAAAAACGCAACGGGATGTTTCTTCAGACGCAAGATGCCTATCTAAACGTTGCCGGCGGCGTAAAGCTCGACGAGCCTGCCGTCGATCTGGCCGCGGCAGTCAGCCTGGCGTCCAGCTTCCGGGATGCGCCTACGAAGCCGTATGATGTTATTTTTGGAGAAGTGGGGCTGACGGGCGAGGTCCGGGCGGTCTCCAGAGCGGAGCAACGGGTAAAGGAAGCCGAGAAGCTCGGCTTCAAGCGGGTCATTATGCCGGAGAAAAGTCTCAAGGGCTGGAAAGCGCCGGATGGAATCGAGATCATCGGCGTAAATACAGTAGCAGAAGCGTTAAAGGCAGCGCTGGGATAGGGGGCAAGAGATAAAATGAAAGAACCGACGCATCAGGAAGTTATGAACCAATTGCTGCAGTTAGTGTCGCCAGGGACCCCGTTCCGCGAAGGGCTGGAAAACGTGCTGCGTGCGAAGACGGGAGCTCTTATCGTCGTGGGCTACAGCCCCGAGGTGATGGAGGTCGTGGACGGAGGTTTCTCCATTAATTGCGATTTCTCGCCGAACTATCTATACGAGCTCGCGAAGATGGACGGAGCCATTATTATGAGCGAGGATATGCGCCGCATTCTGTACGCGAATACGCAGTTGATCCCGAACAGCTCCATCCCGTCGATTGAGACGGGCATACGTCACCGGACGGCGGAGCGCGTAGCCAAGCAGACGGGCAGGCTGGTCGTGTCGATCTCGCAGAGGCGCAATATCATCACCTTGTACCAGGGCAATCTAAGGTACTCGCTTAAGGACATCGGCGTCATTCTGACGAAGGCGAATCAGGCGATCCAAACGCTGGAGAAATACAAGGCGGTCCTGTCGCAATCGCTTACGAATTTGTCGGCTCTGGAGTTCGAAGAGCTTGTGACGCTGCAAGAAGTGGCGCATGTCATTCAGCGCGTGGAGATGGTGCTGCGCGTCAAGCTGGAGATTAACCGTTACATAACGGAGCTCGGCACGGAAGGGCGTCTCGTCAGCATGCAGATGGATGAGCTCGTCGGAGGCGTCGAACAAGATGCATGGAACCTCCTCAAGGATTATGCGAAGGAGAACTCTGATGACAAAATTCGCGAAATTCGCCTCGCTCTGAGGAAGCTCAGCTCAGACGAGCTTCTGGACGAGTCTCCGATCGTACGCCTGATCGGCTATCCTCACACCAACAACATGGCGGACGAATCCGTGCTGCCGAGAGGCTTCAGACTGCTAAACAAAATTCCGCGACTGCCGCAGATCATCATGAACAATTTGGTAGAACGGTTCGGCCGTCTGCCGCATATTCTCATGGCGACGATCGAGGAGCTCGACGAAGTCGACGGCATTGGCGAGGTGCGCGCGCGTGCGATCAAGGATGGACTCAAGCGGATTCAAGAGCAGATGTTCATTGACAGGCAAATTTAATCTCGGGTACAATGGATAGAATGTGTTCCAATCATTGACGTGCGAACAGGCTTAGTCGTGGGGCATAGTAGAGAAGAGGTGGAATAGATGATCTTAAAGTCGATACCGAGCCTTCTCACGGTTGGTAATTTGTTTCTTGGCGTAATAGCCATCCTTATGGTTTTCAACGAAAAGCCGCAAATGGCGGCCATGATGGTGCTGATCGCCATGCTGCTTGACGGCGTGGACGGCCGGGTAGCACGTGCTCTCAACGCGCAGAGCGAGTTCGGCAAGGAGCTCGACTCCTTATCCGATGTCATCTCCTTCGGAGTGGCGCCTGCCTTTATTATGTATGTCGTCGCATTTCAAGATCTCAGTCCGGCGCTTGCTTGGACCGTGACTGCCATCTTCCCCATATGCGGGGCGCTCCGCCTCGCAAGATTCAATGTCATTACAAGCTCGGCGGGTTACTTTATCGGCCTCCCGATACCGGCTGCCGGCGGCGTGCTTGCCACATTGGCGCTGTTTAAGGACGATATTCCGGTAGGCGTCCTGCTGGGAAGCACCGTGTTGTTATCCTGCCTGATGGTCAGCACCATTCGGTATCCGAACTTCAAGAAGGTCGGCATTCCGCGGAGCGCGGTCTGGCTCGTGCCGATCGTCGTTGTCGTGTCCGTGGCGCTCGGCTTGTTGTTCGAGAGCCAGCTGTCCAAGATTTTGTTCGTTCCTCTCTTGCTGTACGCGCTCTACGGCCTAAAAAAAAACGTTGATCGCAGACTTCCGAAGCTGCGCAAGCGCCGCAAGCTAAAAGAAGAGGAAGAAGCGGCGAAATCCGAGAAGCCGGCGTAGCCTGCTGCAAAACAAACCGTGCATATTCGTATGCACGGTTTTTTGATGTGCAGAAAATGATGCAACAATTTAGAATGTGGATAACGAACGGAGCGGGACTGTCGTTGAACTGTGCATAGGTGAAACTTCGGGCAACTGTCCGGTAAGAAATGAACCGGCTGCTTCTACGTTAACGGAAGTGAAAGGCGTTATTTCAGCAAAAAGCACCGCTTCGCGATGCCAATGGAACTGACAGCCCTTATGATGGGCCAAAGTACTCGGTTTGCCTAGATTTCCCGCGAATAAAGTCGCAGGGTTCCGTTAGATTTTAATATCATGCCAATTAATTAAAATAAGAGTTCTCATTTCCGTTGCAGGTTGGCGATGATCAATTGTAACTCTGATTAGCGTATGTAGGCGTTAGTAACGCTTATGGCTCCAAAAAGTAGGCGAACGAGCAACTGTAGGCGTTAAAAACGCTGATGGACCGGAAAGTAACTCTGATTAGCGTGCATAGTCGTTAGTAACGCTTATGGCTCCAAAAAGTAGGCGAACGAGCAACTGTAGGCGGGGCGACAGCCCGTTTCACCGTGTAAGATCTTAATATCGTACGTCTAACGCAACACTGAAAATTCTACCTAAAGTCTCTGCTTTTTCGGTTATTCGAAAAACAGCAAGCGGTTACAATTAGGAAGCAGACAAGTTGAGAACAGGGTAAAACGCCATCTGCAACATTATTTGGGAGGGGATAGTCTTGAGGAAAGCAATGAAGGTTATCGGTCTGCTCGCCATATCGCTGACAATGACGCTGGCAGGCTGCTCGCAAGGCAGTAATGGAAATCCAGGGTCGTCGCCTTCGACGAACAACGGTTCGAACCAAACGGACAAGGCGCCTAAGGACGTAACGCTCAGAATGTCTTATTGGGCGGGCTCGCAGCTAACCGTAGACAAAAACAATGCTGTAATCGAACTGTTCGAGAAAGCGTATCCTCACATCAAGATCGAAGCCGAATATTACGCCGGAGACGCCTACAACGACAAAATCAATGTACAGGCTGCATCCAACAGCTTGCCGGACATTATCCGGGTGGACTACGCGCAAATTAAAAACTATGTCAATAAAGGGCTGCTGGCGCCGCTTGACGATTACATCTCCGATCAAACCATCAATATGGAGGGCGTTGCCGAAGTTAATATGAAGGGCGGCATGATCGACGGCGTCACGTACGGCATTAACATCGGCAACAACGCGCTAGTTATGTTCTACGATCCCGACAAGCTCGCGGAAGCCGGCGTAAATCCACCCGGACCGGATTATACATGGGAGCAATACGAAGCCGATCTGCGTGCCGTAAAGGATAAGCTTGGTTTGTACGGAGATACCCATCTGGCCCGAGAACACTTTGAAGTCTGGTTGAGGCAGCATGGGCAGAAGCTGTACGCAGCCGACCAGAAGACGTTAGGTTATGAGGACGATCAATTGTTTGTTGAGTTTATGGAACAGCAGCTTAGATGGCAGAAGGAAGAAATGATCAGCCCTATCAGCGTTGAGCTGGAAATTCGAGGTTTGGAAGACGGACCGTTTCCGAAAGGCGAATCCGCCTTTGGCGGCTATTCCTACTGGAGCAATCACGCCGACATTATGGAGACTCAACTCGGCAAAGAGCTAGGGATGGCGATGTATCCGGGCTCCGGCGACGGCAAAGGCATGTATATGAAACCGTCCTTCTTCCACGGGGTTTGGTCGGGTTCCAAACATCCGAAGGAAGCGGCCATGTTCATCGAATTTTTTACCAATAACATCGACGCGGCCAAATCTCTAAACGCTTACTTCGGCATGCCGTATCATCCGAATCTGGTGCAGGAGATGCAAGCAACGTTCTCGGAGACTCAGAAGCGGGTGTCCGCATATCTCCAAGTGGTTGAGCAGCATTCCTCGGAGATAGATCCGCCTGCGCCGGTTGCCGGCTCGGAGGTCGGGAAAATCTTTACCAACGTAGCTTCGGAAATTTTCTACGAGCGAATTACGCCCGCAGAAGGCGCGGCCAAATTCAGAACGGAAGCGAATGCGGCTTTGGCGAAAGCCAAGTAACGATTCCACAGCCAGGAGGTGACAAGAGCATGCGCGGAGTTGGCAACAAATCCATATGGTCTTCCGACAATACGGCAGGATATCTCTTCATATTCCCCTGGCTGTTCGGATTTCTTGTCTTTTCAATCATTCCCATCGGAGCGTCTTTGTTTCTCGCCTTTACGCGCTACGATATTTTATCCCCGCCCGAATGGGTAGGAATGGACAACTTCAAAGCGATGTTTACGGAAGACAGCCGGTACTGGCTGTCGGTGAAGGCGACGCTTCTCTTCGTATTCATTGCCATCCCCTTGCGTCTCGTCTTTGCGCTGATCGTGGCGATGGTTCTGAACCAGAAGCTCCGATTTCTCGGGTTTTTCCGTTCCGCTTATTATTTGCCTACGCTTATTGGAGGCAGCGTGGCGGTCGCGGTGATGTGGCGCCATCTGTTCGGACTTAACGGAGCGCTGAACTCATTTCTCGAGAGCGCCTTCGGCATCACTGACAAAATATCGTGGATCACTCATCCGTCAACGGCGCTGCCTTCGTTGATCCTGTTGTCGGTATGGCAATTCGGATCCGCCATGCTGATCTTCCTCGCAGGATTGAAGCAAGTGCCCAAGGAGCTCTACGAGGCTTCCGAAGTAGACGGGGCCGGTTCCTTCCAACGTTTTAAGTCGATAACGTTGCCGCTGCTGACGCCTGTGCTGCTGTTCAACTTGATCATGGGCATCATTAACGGATTTAAAGTGTTTACCGAAGGAATGATCGTAACCGGAGGGGGACCTTTCGACAAAACGTTGTTCTACGTGCTGTATTTGTACGAAAAGTCGTTCCGCTATTACGAGATGGGTTATGGCTCGGCGATGGCCTGGATCTTGCTGATGGTTATCGCGGCTTTCACGGCGATCGTGTTTACGACGTCCAGGCATTGGGTGCATTACGAGTCGAAGGGGGACTAACGCATGGGAACGTCTGTGAGGACAATACGCCTGTTCCGAAGAGGGATTTTTCATCTGGCGGTTACGGCCTTTGCGCTCGTCATGCTGTATCCCATGTTATGGATGCTGTCGAGTTCGCTCAAGGATACGACCGAGATTTTCGTCAATTCGCATCAGTTAATTCCAAGCGAGTGGAGCTTCGATAACTATGTGACGGGGTTTAAAGGGTTTGCCGGCATTTCGTTTTCTGTATTTTTCAAAAACTCGTTTATCATAACGATTTTATCGGTTCTGGGGACGGTGATATCCTCCGCGCTGGTGGCCTACGGTTTTGCCAGAATCCGCTTCAAGTTCGCGCCGTTTTGGTTTGCATGCATGATGTTGACGATGATGCTTCCGGCTGAAGTGCTTATGATTCCCCAATATATTCTGTTTCACAAAATAGGCTGGATCAATACCTTTCTTCCACTCATCGTGCCGTCGTTTTTCGGAGGAGCTTTCTTCATATTTCTGATTATTCAGTTTATGAGGGGGATTCCGAAGGAGCTGGACGAGGCGGCGGTCATTGACGGATGCGGCAAATATCGTACATTCGCCATGGTCATCCTGCCGCTGCTGACGCCGCCGCTTATTACGACCGCGATATTCAAGTTTTATTGGACCTGGGACGATTTCTTTAGTCCGTTGCTCTACTTGAATTCACCTAAGCTGGCAACCGTATCGCTGGCGATCAAAAATTTTTCCGATCCGACGATGAAGACGGATTGGGGAGCGATGTTTGCGATGTCCGTGTTATCGATTATACCGATCGTCGTCGTCTTTTTCCTCTTCCAACGCTACATCGTTGACGGAATCAGCACGACGGGACTCAAAGGGTAAAAAGAGGAGAGGAGCAGAAGAAATGGACAAAATAACAAGGATGCTGCGTACGCTTAATCAGGAGGCGGTTGATTATCCGCCGGTAGGGTTCTGGTTTCATTTCAACGGAGAGGAAGGAATGGGGCAAGCTTGCGTCGACGCCCATCTGAACTACTACAGGGAGACCGACATCGATTTCATTAAGATCATGTGCGACGGATATTTCCAATTCCCGCTAGCCGTCGAAATCAAGGAAGCGGCCGATTGGAGAAAGATAAAGCCGCTGAGCGCGGATCATCCTTATATCACGGAGCAAGTGGAGCGGGCGCGGCTTATTACGGAAGGCGTGAACGGGGAATGCTGTACCTTCTACAGCCTGTTCGCCCCCTTCTCCTGCATCCGGTTCGCGACGTCCGACGAGTTGGTCATGAAACATCTCAAGGAAGATCCGGAAGCCGTCTTGTACGCGCTTACCGTAATAGCCGAGGATCAAGCGGCGCTGGCGGAACGGCTCATTGCGGAGGCAGGCTGCACAGGCATCTATTATTGCTTGCAAGGCGGCGAGATGGATCGGTTCTCGGAAGGGGAGTATCGCAACCTGATTATGCCGAGCGACAGATACGTGCTCGATCGCGCGAACGGCTTCAGTCCGAACAACCTCCTTCATATGTGCGGCTGGGCGGGCGTGCGCAACAGATTGGATAATTGGAGGGAATACCCTGCGAAAGCGGTCAACTGGGCGATCTACGTCGAAGGGCTCGGCATTCGCGAGGGAAGGGAGTACTTGGGGGATCATGCCGTTCTAGGCGGCTTCGACAATACGAAGTCAGGCGTTCTGCACAGCGGCACTCGCTCGGAGGTTGAGCAATTTGCCAAACAATTAGTAGCCGAGGCGGGAACGCAAGGGCTTATTGTCGGCGCGGACTGTTCGTTATCGCATGACATAGACAGGGAGCGAATCAAATGGGTAGTCGAAACCATCCGTTCGGCCTAGATTCTGATCCGATGCCCTATACGCTGGTCGCGCATGACGAGCATGATGAACGGCATCAGGGAGCCGTCGTGTACCCGATCTACCAGAATACGCTGTTCACTTATGCGAGCAGCGATCATCCGGGGCATGGCTACAAGTACAGCCGCATGGGCAATCCGACCGTTATGGAGCTGGAGAAGCGGCTTGCGGCGCTGGAGCACGGGGAGCGCGCGCAATGTTTCGCCTCGGGGATGGCGGCTATTTCGGCAGCGATTCTGTCGCGCGTAAGCGCAGGCGATCATGTGATTTGCGTCAGTCAAGTGTATTTCGGCACCCGGGAGTTTATGGACAGTTTTCTGTCCCGCTATCAAGTAGAAGTGACTTATGTGGACGGCGCCTCGATAGAAGCCATTCGGCAAGCGGTGCAGAGCAATACGAGGGTTCTGTATTTGGAAAGTCCGACCAGCTATTACTTTCAGCTGCAGGATTTGCAAGCTTGCGTCGGGCTTGCTCGCGAATGCGGACTGGAAACCATTATCGACAATACATGGGCGTCGCCTTGCCATCAGCATCCACTCGATATCGGCATCGATCTGGTTGTGCATTCGCTGACCAAATACGTGAGCGGCCACAGCGATGTGCTGGGCGGAGCGGTAATCGGCAGCTCTTCGTGGATTGAGCGGCTCTCTCAAGTGGACCATCAGCTGCTTGGGGGCATCATGACTCCGCATACGGCTTCCTTGATGATGAGAGGATTGCGGACATTGCCGCTAAGGATGGCACGGCTGGGCGATACGGCGATGAAGATTGCCGAATATTTCGGCACGCTACCCTGCATACGCAAAGTCAATTTCCCCGGGCTGCCCGAGCATCCCCAGCACGAATTGGCAAAGCGGCAGATGACCGGCTGGGGCAGCCTTCTGTCGATCGAATTGGAGCAACCGCTGGAGAAAGCGAAACAATGGATTGATCAACTCGTCTATTTCCGGATCGGTCTCAGCTTTGGCGGTTATGAAAGCCTGGTGCTTGTAGTCGGGGCGGCCGAGCAGAGTACGGAGGAAAAGCCGGTTACGCTCATTCGGTTTAATGTGGGGCTGGAGGATCCGGCGGATTTGATTCGGGATCTCGACAGCTGTCATACGTTTTTCGCGAACGGGAGCGGGAACGGAAACGGGAATGAAAACAGCTGCCTGCGGGAGCAGGCGCAATAACAGGGCGGGACGGACGATAAGATCGGCGCTTGAAGCGTCGATCTTATCGTCGTTGCAGTCGGCTGATATAATAAGTGGCGAGGGGGAGTATGGATGAAACAAATGAAGCTCGAGCGAAAGCTGGTTCTATTTATCGTGATGGCGGCATTGACCACAAGCGTCCTTGGTTATTTGTTCGTCCAGTTCTCCCGCTCACAGTACAATGATCTGATCTATCGCGAATCTTCGGAGAAATTCCATCTTTTTTCGCTACGAATCGAGGAGAAGCTTGAAAATATCGATCGGCTGTCCTTATCCATCATGTCGGATCCCCATATTCAATCCTATCTGCTTACGATCAAAACCGAACCGGGCACCTATGAAGCTTACAGCGCCTCGAACAGTCTCAAGCGCAGGCTGCTCTCTTACCAAATATTCGATTATGCGGTAGCTTCTATCGTCATTATCGATAGCAATGGCACGCATCATACCTCTGGACTGCATACGAATCCGATGAACGGGGAGGAGATAGCGCGAGTGGTCGGGAAGGCGGCCGAATTTAAGGGAGCGAGCGTATGGGTCGGCGGCAAGGAGGGGTATTTCCAATCGCTGAGGGAGATCCGCGAGGTTAGCGATTATAGCATGGACCCGCTAGGCACGCTCGTCTTGCGGGCGCACGCGGATAACATCGTATATTCCAGTCCGGAAGAGGCGAATTATTACGATACGAAGCTGATGATCTCCTCCGATAATCAATTGCTGTTCGCCAGTCCCCATGCCAGAGTACCGGAGCGGTTGGCTTATCGGCTGGGCGACAAAGACGCGGCAATCGACACCGGCACCGGCTCCTATAAGGTCATCACGATCGAGGGCAGCAAATATTTGGAGGCGCAGTTTACGCTGGATTACACGGGATGGACGTTTACCCAATTGGTTCCCTATGGAACGTTATTTATGGAGATCGAAAAAATGCAGCTGTTGCTGCTTGGATTATATGCGTTGCTGCTGCTTGCCATACTTGCGGCAGGTTTGCGGGTATCGAGGTATATTACGAAGCCGATCGGGAAGCTCATTGATAAAATGGCCGTCGTCGAGAAAGGGAATCTGGAGCTCGATCGGCTGGAGGTTTCCAACCAACGCAATGAAATTACATTGCTCAGCTTATCGTTCGACCGCATGGTCGATCGGCTAAATGAGCTGATCAAAGAAAACTATATTAAGCAGCTTATGCTGCGCAACGCGGAGTATGAGAGGCTGAAATCGCAAATCAATCCGCATTTTCTGTACAATACGCTGGAGTCGATCAACTGGCTGGCGCGAATGAACGGTCAGCTTCAAATTTCGGGCATGGTAAAGGCGCTCGGCAAGCTCCTCAGACACTCCATAACCGAAAAACCTTATATTACGATCGGCGAGGAAGCCGACCACCTCGAGCAGTATATTTATATTCAAAGATTCAGATTCGAAGAGAGGCTCGACTTCCGCATCGAGATCGACGAGCGTCTGCGTCTGCTCTATATGCCATGCGGCATTCTTCAGCCGATCGTGGAGAATAGCGTCAAATATGCGGTAGAGACTTCTACGGAGCCCTGTCGGATCGTTGTCTTCGCAGCGGAGCGACCGGATCGGCTGGACATTGTCGTTCGCGATACGGGGGCCGGAATGGATCCTCGATACTTGGAGAAGCTCGAACGGGGAGAGATTAAGGCGGAAGGGACGGGAGTCGGGCTTAAGAGTATTCATGACCGGCTTCGGCTGTTGTACGGCTCCGGTTTCGGCTTGTCGATCGCAAGCGAGCCGGGCCAGGGAACATCGATTACAATCGCGGTGCCGTACACGCATGAACCGGATTCGTCTGCTTCGATGATTAATCGCTACGAGGTGATTGCACATGACTAACGAGCCATATCGAGTAATGGTGGTCGACGACGAGAGGATAATACGCGAAGGCATCGCCACGCTGGTGGATTGGCAGGGCATGGGGCTGGAGCTGGCGGGCTGCCTGAAGGATGGAGCGGCTGCGCTGGAAGAGATGGAGCAGCTTAGGCCCAATATCGTCATTACGGATATCAAGATGCCCCGCATGGACGGGCTGGAGCTGATCAAGCATGCCAAGCAGCGGTTTCCTGGTATGAAGTTCGTGGTATTGTCGGGGTTCGGGGAATTCCGGTTCGCCAGCCAAGCCATGAAGCACGGCGTCAAACATTATATTCTCAAGCCATGCGATGAGCATGATATTAAGAAGGTATTGACGGACATTGTCAATGAACTGGATGTGGAATCGCGCGAGCGCAAGGCATTAGGGCAAATGGAGCGGATGCTCTCCGAAGTAGTGCCGAGAGCCCGCGAGAAGTTGTTGTCCGATTATTTGCTCGGCCGGATGACGGAAGACGAAACGGCGGACTATCTCGAACAGGTTCGTCTTCATGACGGAGAAGGCATGCTGCGCCTGCTGGCATGCAGGACGGAGACGGAATTGCGGTACGAGGAAGCGAAGAAGCTCATACCGCTGATCGTCGAACATCTCGGCGAAAACCATGTAAAGCATTACGCCGTTATTCATCAGGTCATGGTACTGCTCGTAGCGAATTATTCCAGGACGGATCTTCTTGAACGGATGGAATACACGACAACACGCCTCGAATCGGAAGCGGGAAGCAAGTTCATTTGGTCGATAGGACACGAGGGCGCCATGACGGACAAGCCTCGCGCTTTCGAGGATGCGATGCGGCATATGGAGCAAGCTTATTATTTGGGCGAACGCTCCATTACGGCATTGCGGACGGAGGGATCTGTCGACAAGGCCGAGTCGCCCGCGGTGTTCGCTGCGGCCGAGCTGGATCATTATTCCGGCATATTGGACCACATTCGGATCGGGTCCAGAGAGGGATTGAACAAGGAACTCGCGGCGTTATTCTCCAAATTGAGACAGCTGCGGCTGTCCATCGGAACGACAACCGGCATTAGCATCGACTTGATTGCGATCTTGCACAAACAATGCGTTCCCAATCCAACCAACGAATATTTGAATCATACGGTTCCGATTCTCCAGATGAAAACGCTGGGGGAAGTGGAGAGGTATATTTCCGAGGAGGCCCACTCCATTTTGGATACGTATTACGGTACGCCGGCGGCGAGGGGCAAAATGGCGGCCCATCGGATGGCCCAGTACGTGCATGACAATCTGGAGCGGGAGGAGCTGTCCTTGCAATGGCTAGCCAAGCATAAGCTGTTTATGAATCCCGATTATTTGGGCAAGTTGTTTCGCAAGGAAATGAAGATGAGCTTTCCGCAGTACGTAGCCAAGGCGCGCATCGAAAAAGCAAAAGAAGCGATCGCGCGCTCCGGCGACTACAAAATTTATGAACTGGCCGAGATGTCGGGGATGGGGAGCGATCCCAAATATTTCAGCAATTTGTTTAAAAAACAGACGGGCTGCACGCCGCAGGAGTATAAGTCCCGCATCGCTGCGGAACGGAAGGGGGGATAAATTCTGAAATCAGGGCGTCAATGAAACAGAAAGAGAAAAAAGGGCTGAGGCGGTTGCCTCAAGCCCTTATTGTCGTTGTGCGAGCCCATTTGGGCGATCGTGATCAAAAGCGGACTTTTTGAACAACCTCGCCTAAGTCAAATTGAACAGTCCGAGCGTCGAGCATTTGTCGTATTCGTCCGCGACGACTTCGTCCAGCTGGATCTGAAGCAAATTGCAGAGCGCCGTCATATAGAACAAATTGCGACCCAGCTCGCTCTTCAGCACTTCGTTGCAATGTTCGCACAACGCTCCTGATAGATGGCTTTGCAACGTTTCCTTGGCATTCTCAAGCTCGTGTGTGTCGGAATACTGCTGCTTCCTCGCATTCAATTCGATACATCCGCAGTCTGTTACGGCCTTGCTGACAGCACGGTTTACCGACGCGCCGGATTGACCGAACTTTGACATCACGTCAAGCAAGCTGCGATGCCGCAGCAACAGCTCAGATACCTGCTGCTGGAATTGATCCAATGTTGGAGCATTCATAGATTCCACCTCAAATCACCGCCTTATAGTAGTCGTCACTATTTCCATTATAATGCTCTCGCACACGGTTTTCCACATGCCAGAAGTTGCAGACTGGATCCGGGGCGCGTCCTTAAGGGGCGCAGGTCAGGAAACTTTTGGCGAAAAAGGGCAGGGGGACGATTAGAGGGCGAAAGATTGGAACATAATTGTAATGGAGGTGAACCATTATGGTGATTAGAAGAATGATACAACTTATTGGATTATGGTTTGGCGCGATGGCCGGCAGCGAAGTATACGGATGGGGGAGCGGCGCGGCCGCATGGTCCACTCCGTCCTATGGCATGCTGCAATCCGGCACTTATTACATGAATGTGGCGCTCGGAGCCGTGTTTGGCGTTATTATGGCTTCGGTGCTGGCGGGACCGATCGTTCGATCCTTACACAAAGGCGTAGACGCGATAACGGACATGCCGATCAGGCAATTGCTCATCGGCACAGGCGGCCTGCTGGCAGGCTTGCTGCTTGCGGTTATGCTGTATCCCGTCGTCGCCGATCTGAGCGGAATCGGCAATCTGCTGCCCGCGGTCATGGCGCTGGCATTCGGCTTCGTCGGCCTGCGGATCGGCGTGCTAAAGCAGGAGGAGATCGCGGCAGGCTTCGCGGCGCTGCTGGAGAAGCCCAAGCCCGTGTCTGCCTCGCCTGAAGCGAAGGGCTTCGAAGAGCACAAAATTCTGGATACGAGCGTCATCATCGACGGGCGGATCGCGGATATTTGCAAAACGGGATTCATTGAGGGAACGCTGGTCATTCCTGAATTCGTGCTCGAAGAGCTGCAGCATATCGCGGATTCCTCGGATCTGCTCAAACGCAACAGGGGGCGCAGAGGGCTCGATATCCTGAACAAGATTCAGAAGGAGCTCGACGTCAAAGTGCTGATTTACGAAGGAGACTTCGAGGAGATTGGCGAGGTCGACAGCAAACTGGTGAAGCTCGCCAAGGCTCTGCGCGGCAAGGTTGTCACCAACGACTTCAACCTGAATAAGGTGTGCGAGCTGCAGGGCGTGTCGGTTCTGAACATTAACGATCTTGCCAATGCCGTCAAGCCGGTCGTTCTGCCGGGTGAGGAAATTATCGTTCAAGTGATCAAGGACGGCAAGGAGCACGGCCAGGGCGTCGCTTATCTGGACGATGGCACGATGATCGTGGTGGAGGGCGGACGCGACTACATCGGCACGACGATGGAAGTGCTTGTAACGAGCGTGCTGCAGACGTCTGCGGGAAGAATGATTTTTGCCAAGCCGAAGCTGTTGGAAAAAGCGTTGTAAAAAGGTATGATAGTATTCAAGAGGTTGTTCAAAAAGTCCGCTTTTGATCACGAAGTATGCCAAGAAGCATACTCGGCATCGAATATTGAATTCAGGCGAAACTTCCGTTGCTCACGTAGCCTCCACTACGCTCCGCTACTCAGTTTCTACCTTCTTTCAATCTTCTACAGCGTTTTTGAAAAAAACGCAGCATCGGAAGCATACGCTCATGTGCTGAAAACCGAACTTTTTGAACCGGACTTCAATGTGTCATAGAGGCACATGGAATATAATCGTACATATGGTAAGCGTTCGAAAGGTGCGGTTTTGGCGGGCTTTTTGAACCTCATATACAAGGCTAAGGCAGGTAGAGGGCATGGCGGAGAAGTGGGGCGTTGTCATTGTGGCGGCCGGTCGCGGCACGCGCATGGGAACGCGCGAAAGCAAGCAATACTTGCGGCTTGCGGACAAGCCGATTCTGGTCCATACGCTGGAGCTGTTCCAGCGGATGGACCTTATTCGCGAGATCGCGCTTGTTGTGGGCGGCGAGGATATCGATAGATGCGGTCGCTGGGCCCGCCAATACGGGCTGACGAAGGTGACGCATGTGCTTGAAGGCGGTGCGGAGCGCCAACATTCCGTGCTGCGGGGGCTGCGGTCGCTTGAGGACTGCGATTGGGTTATGGTGCATGATGGCGTAAGGCCGCTCGTTACCGAAGCGTCGGTCGCTGCCTGCTGCGAGACCGCGCTTGCCGGCGGAGCGTCGGTGCTGGCCGTGCCCGTAAAGGACACGATCAAGCAGGTGGACGCCGTCGGCGTGATCACAGCGACGCCCGACCGACGTAGCTTATGGGCGATTCAGACGCCGCAAGCGTTTCGCCGGGAGCTGCTCGTGGAAGCTCATGAGCGTGCGGAAGCGGAGGGATTCCTCGGCACCGACGACGCAATGGTCGTCGAGCGGCTGGGGCATCCCGTGACGGTAACGGAAGGGGATTACACGAATATAAAAATTACGACGCCCGAGGATTTGCCGTACGCGGAATTTCTGCTGGCTCGGCGCAAGGACATATCCGGCAGTTGCGGCTCGCCGGACGTCCCGGATCGCGAGCCGGGGGCTTCGCATGGAGGAGAAACGAGATGATTAGAGTAGGACAAGGATTCGACGTCCATCAGTTGGCGGAAGGCAGGCCTTGCATTATCGGGGGCGTGACGATTCCGTACGAGAAGGGGTTGCTCGGCCATTCCGACGCGGACGTGCTGCTTCATGCGATCAGCGACGCCATCCTTGGAGCGCTGGGGCTGGGCGATATCGGCAAGCACTTCCCGGATACGGACGAGGCGTTTAAGGATGCCGACAGCGTAGTGCTCCTGGAGCGCGTTTGGGCGATGGCCAAGGAACGGGGCTTCAAGCTCGGCAATATCGATTCCACGATTATCGCGCAACGGCCGAAGATGCTGCCGTATATCCCGCAGATGGCGGAGGTCATTGCCAGAACGCTGGAGGCGGACGTGTCGCTGGTCAACGTGAAGGCGACAACGACGGAGCAGCTTGGTTTTGCCGGCCGGGGCGAGGGCATCGCGGCGCAATCGGTGGTGTGTTTGGTGGCCGTATAGGCAGGACGTTTAAATTTACGATTGTGGGGAGTGGCTCATCATGACAACGGAAGTGCGCGTAAGGTATGCGCCGTCGCCGACGGGGCATCTGCATATTGGCAATGCGAGAACGGCCTTATTCAATTATTTATTCGCAAGAAATCTGGGCGGCAAATTCATTATCCGGATCGAGGACACGGACGTAAAGCGCAACGTGGCGGGCGGAGAAGAGAACCAGCTTACCTACTTGAAGTGGCTCGGCATTAATTGGGACGAAAGCATTGACGTAGGCGGCGGCTACGGCCCGTATCGCCAGACGGAACGGCTCGACCTGTACAGGGAATATTGGCAGGAGCTGCTGGACAAAGGCCTTGCTTACCGCTGCTATTGCACGGAAGAGGAGCTGGAGCAGGAACGCGAGGAGCAGCAAGCGCGCGGCGAAACGCCGCGGTATTCCGGACGTCACCGCAATCTGACCGCAGACCAGCAGGCGTCGTTCGAGGCGGAAGGCCGTGTCGCGAGCATTCGCTTCCGGGTGCCGGAAGGCCGCTCGTATACATTCGACGATATGGTTAAAGGCGCCATCACGTTCGATACGGCGGAGATGGGCGACTTCGTCATCGTCAAGAAGGACGGTATTCCGACGTATAACTTCGCGGTCGTGCTCGACGATCATCTGATGAAGATCAGCCATGTTCTGCGAGGCGAGGACCATATTTCCAATACGCCCCGCCAGCTTATGATCTACGAAGCGTTCGGCTGGGAGCCGCCGGTTTTCGCGCATATGACGCTGATCGTGAACGAAAGCCGCAAAAAGCTGAGCAAGCGCGACGAATCCATCATTCAGTTCATCGAGCAGTATGACGACCTAGGCTACTTGCCGGAGGCGATGTTCAATTTCATCGCGCTGCTGGGCTGGTCGCCGGAGGGCGAGCAGGAGATGTTCACGCGCGAAGAGCTGGTAAATGCGTTCGACGCCGACCGCTTGAGCAAGAGCCCGGCCGTGTTCGATACGCAGAAGCTGAGCTGGATGAACAATGAATATATTAAAAAAGCCGACTTGGAGCGTATCGTCGACCTGTGCCTGCCGCATCTGAAGAAGGCGGGCTGCATCCCGGACGCGCTGGACGGCGAAGGACGCGAATGGGTGACGGCGCTGGTCGCGCTGCACCAGGACAAGCTGCGCTGCGCGTCCGACATCGTCCCGGTTACGGAGCTGTTTTTCCGCGAAGAGGTGGCGGACGAGGAAGAAGCGACCGCCGTGCTGGCGGAAGAGCAGGTGCCGGCCGTTCTGTCGGCTTTCCTGGGGCTGCTCGAGAGCGATGCTGCGGCATTCTCGGCGGATGGCATCAAGGATATGATCAAGACCGTGCAGAAGGAAACGGGTCATAAGGGCAAAGCGCTGTTTATGCCGATCCGCGCGGCGCTCACCGGTCAGACGCACGGTCCGGATCTAAACCAGTCTATCGTGCTTCTCGGCAAGCCGAAGGTGCTTGCCCGTCTGAAGGAACGGCTGGGTTAGAGGGGGCGGCAATAACTTTGCTTGCACTTTCCCGACGATCCGGTATACTATGACTATTATTAATTATCGGCTATGATCAGGAGAAGTACGTTAATCTGTGGATTGTCAGAGAGGGCAACCGTCATGAGAATCCGTAGGCAGCGATTGCATTTGCTGCGCGCGGAAGAGGACAGTGCTGGAAGTTGCCTAATCCGCTGGAACGGAACATGCACCTGGGAGCCTTGCTCCGAGCTGCTGCCCCGCGCGAATACGGACGATTGGTCCGGACGGAGGCAGTCAGGGTAGGCGGCAACGCATTGCCTGCGTTACGGGCTTCGAGACGAGCGGCCGCGTTTTCCGGATATTCCCCGAACAACGCCCGTTCAAGCAGAGTGGGACCGCGATCATAACGCCTCTGCAGCACAGGATGCTGCGGAGGTTTTTTTGTTTTCAGGAAACTGTGCACACTATCGAGCTGGAACCCCTGGATTCGGGATGGAGTATGAGTATGAAAAATCATATACAGTCGAGCTGAAAAGGTGGCTTCGAGGCGCGCGGGTATGAAAAATCATACACAATGGTGCTGGAACCCTGAATTCGAGGCAGATGAGTATGAAAAATCATACACAATGGAGCTCGAAGCGATTTTGTCAGTTTCCAAAAAAAATCCTCGCTGATAGAGAAAATCTGCGCATGTCGAGCTTATATGGGGTATAAGAGTGTAAGCTCCCGTCCGTGCATCGCAGAGACGAAAGCAGGCAATTTGGAAGGGGGAGGAACGGATATGTTTCGCCATTTTCGCTCGGATGTCAAGACGGTGTTCGAAAATGATCCTGCGGCTCGCAGCAGGTTCGAGGTTATCTTTACGTATTCCGGCGTACATGCCATCTGGGCGCATCGTGTGTCGCATGCCCTCTATCGGAGAAGATGGTTCACGCTGGCCAGAATCATCTCGCAGACGAGCCGGTTCTTTACCGGGATCGAGATTCACCCCGGAGCTACGATCGGACAGCGGCTCTTTATCGATCATGGCATGGGCGTGGTGATCGGGGAGACATGCGAGATCGGGGACGACGTCGTTATCTATCAAGGCGTGACGCTCGGCGGCACGGGCAAGGAGAAGGGCAAGCGGCATCCCACGATCGGCAACAATGTCGTCATAGGCTCCGGGGCCAAAGTATTGGGATCGTTCCGCGTGGGCGATAATTCCAATATAGGCTCCAACGCCGTCGTTCTGCGCGAGGTTCCGGATAATTGCACGGTCGTAGGCAATCCGGGGCGCGTCGTCAGACGGAACGGAGAACGGGTGGGCGATCGGCTCGACCATACGCAGCTGCCCGATCCGGTCATCGAGATGTTCCGGGCGATGCAGGGCGAGATCAACGGTCTCAAGGATGAAGTGGGGCGGCTGACGTCCGCAGGAGAGGGCGCGCCGGGAACCGTTCGGGCAATTGCGCCGGCCAGTGCGGAGAACGGCGCGCAGGGCCGCCCCGCGAACGAGGTCAAGGAAACCATGCAGAAGGAATTGCAAGAGGGAGGAAAGAGCAAAGTATGACGATATCCATCTATAACTCGCTCAAGCAGGCCAAGGAGCCGTTTGCTCCGCAGGAAGCGGGCAAAGTGAAGATGTACGTATGCGGACCAACGGTATATGACTATATTCATATCGGCAACGCGCGACCTGTCATTTTTTTCGACGTTGTTCGCCGTTATCTGGAGTATGCGGGGTATGAAGTCAATTACGTCAGCAACTTTACGGATGTCGACGACAAGCTGATTCGCAAAGCGGAGCAGCTTGGCACGGACGTGCCGCATGTGGCGGAAAAATTTATAGAGGCCTTTTACGAGGACATCGAGTCGCTGGGCGTGCGAAAGGCGACGCTTAATCCGCGCGTCATGGATCATATACCGGAGATCATCGACTTTATAGAGGGTCTGGTTGATAAAGGTTACGCGTATCCAAGCGAAGGGGATGTCTACTTCCGAACGGCGAAGTTCGAAGAGTACGGCAAGCTGTCCCATCAGAAGATCGACGAGCTCCAATTCGGCATTCGCATCGAGATCGGCGAGCGCAAGGAGCATCAAGGCGACTTCGTGCTCTGGAAAGGCGCCAAGCCCGGCGAGATCAAGTGGGATAGTCCTTGGGGGCCGGGCCGTCCGGGCTGGCATATCGAATGCTCCGCGATGGCGCGCAAATATCTCGGCGATACGCTTGATATTCACGGCGGCGGCCACGATCTGCAATTCCCGCATCACGAATGCGAGGTGGCCCAGTCCGAATCGCTGACAGGCAAGCCGCTGTCTAATTACTGGATGCATAACGGCTACATTCATATCAACAATGAGAAAATGTCGAAGTCGCTCGGCAACGGGATTACGGTTCAAGAGATCGTCAAACGCGTCAAGCCGGAGGCGATTAGGTACTTTATGCTGTCGACGCACTACCGGAGTCCGTTGAACTTCAGCGACGAATCCATTGCGCAAGCGACAAACAGCGTGGAGCGCATCGCGATCTGCTATGCCAATCTGCAGCACCGCCTTGCGGCGGAAGGGATGGCTGGTCCGGTCGATGATGCGCTCGCGGGCAAGCTTGCGCAGCTCGCGGATCAATTCGCGGCGAAGATGGGCGACGACTTCAACACGCCGGACGCCATTACCGCCGTGTTCGAACTGGTGAGCGAAGCTAATCTCTACATCAACCGCCCGGAGGCGAACGTGGCGGGGCTGAAAGCTCTGATCGCGCTGATGGAGCGTTTCGACAGCGTGCTCGGCCTGCTCCCGCGTCAAGATGACGCCGATTCGCTCGCGGAAGAAGTAGAAGCGCTGATTCTCGAGAGGACCGAGGCTCGCAAGTCGAAGAACTGGACGCGGGCCGACGAGATTCGGGATCGGTTAAACGAGATGAATATCGTCCTTGAGGATACGCCGCAAGGCATCAGGTGGCGGCGCAAATGATGGAGCATCCTGACGAGAACAATCAAGAACCGATTGAGAAGGCGGGGAGAATCGGCGAGGAGAAGGCATCGCCTGCCGCGTCCTTCGCCAATCCCCTCGCCATACACGCGCCCGGCAAGAAGAGCGGCCTCATCAATCCCGTCGTGCTGGCGTACATGGGAGATGCCGTTTTCGAATTGCTTGTGAGGCAATACCTGATCTCGCTTCCCAACAACAAGTCGCATCATCTGCATCAAGAGGCGACTAAGAGGGTGTCTGCGAAAGCGCAGCGCCTGCAGTTGGAGCGTCTGCAGCCGCTCCTGACCGAAGAGGAAGCCGATATGGTGCGCCGAGGGCGCAACACGAAGTCGGGGGCGCCTCCGAAAAATGCGGACCCGGCCGATTACCGTCAGGCGACCGCGCTGGAATGTTTATTCGGCTATTTGTACTTCGAAGGGCGCATGGAACGGATCGGCGAGCTGATGCGCGTAGCCCTTGGAGAAGACGAATAGTCCGGCGATTGGCGAAAGCAGGCATAGACAGGCAAGAATGAAGGAGGGCTACCATGTCCGAACATAATGGGCAAGAAGAAGAAATCATCGCCGGGAAACATCCCGTGCTGGAGGCGCTCCGTTCGGGACGCGAGATCAATAAAATATGGATTGCCGAGGGCTCCCAGAAAAGCGTGACGGGACCCATTACGGCGGAGGCCAAGGCGCTTGGCATCGTTGTTCAATTCGTGGACAAGCGCAAGCTGGACGCCATGGCCGCAGGCGTTGCCCACCAGGGCGTAATTGCCCAAGCCGCGGCGTTCGACTATGTCGAGGTCGACGATATTCTGGCTATCGCGGAGAAGAAGGGCGAGACGCCGTTTATCCTCGTTCTCGACGAGATCGAGGACCCGCATAATCTAGGGTCCATTTTGCGTACGGCGGAGTGCACGGGGGTGCACGGCGTCGTCATTCCGAAGCGCCGTTCGGCCAGCTTGACCGCTACTGTGCTTAAGACGTCGGCGGGCGCCGCGGAGCACGTCGCCGTCGCTCGCGTGACGAATCTCGCCCAGACCATCGAGAAGCTCAAAGAAGCGGGCGTTTGGGTAGCTGGCACGGATGTGTCGGCCGCTCAGGATGTATACAAATCGAAGTTCGACATGCCGCTTGCGATTGTCATCGGCAACGAGAGCAAGGGCATGGGCCGCTTGATCAAAGAAAAATGCGATTTTCTTGTCAAGCTTCCCATGCTTGGCCGTTTGAATTCCCTTAACGCCTCGGTAGCGGCAGGCGTGTTGATGTACGAGGTTGTTAGGCAGAGACGGGGCCAATAGCGATGAATCGGCCCAATGATGTGCTCCTGGTCGACGGCTACAATATAATCGGGGCGTGGCCGGTCCTGGAGAAGCTCAAGGAGTCGGATCTGGAGGACGCGCGAGACAAGCTCCTCGATATGCTGGCCGACTATCAGGGGTTCTCGGGCATGGAGATCTACGTCATCTTCGATGCGCATCAGGTACCCGGTCTCGGAGCCACATACAAGCAGCATAAGCTTACCGTCGTGTACACGAAGGAGAAGGAGACGGCGGACGAATGCATCGAGCGGCTATGCAGCGAGCTGATGGTCCGGAGACGCAGCATCTACGTGGCGACTTCGGATCTTGTCGAGCAGCATGTGGCATTCGGCAAGGGAGCGCTGAGACTGTCTGCCCGGGAGCTGCTGATCGACATTAATCAGAACCGGAAGCTGATCGAGCAGAACATTCGGGAGCGGGAGACGAAGCCGATTCGCCGCAACTCGGTCGACGAGAATGTCAGCCTCGACGTCTGGAGCAAGCTTGAACGACTTCGCCGCGGAGAGGAATAAGTTATCTAGCGGACAGGGACATTTTTCCACAACGTGTCATATTGTTACATTTTTGCTAGAAATACGATAGGTTTCGGGGTGTGGTTCTGTTGACGTTGCAAGGTTACATAATGTATACTGACTCTATGTTTCTATCTGTTGAATCTAGCGCGGTGTACGCCTTGCAGGCCGGAGGGATAGTGTGTGAGTTACGACCTCAAAGAATGGAGTACGCTCGAATATGAGTGCAGTACGGACGAGGACATCGTAGAGGCGGTCCGTAACGGCGACAGCATTGCGCTTGAATATTTGATTAACAAATATAAGAACTTTGTGCGGGCGAAGGCCCGTTCCTACTTCCTAATCGGAGCCGATCGCGAAGATATCGTCCAGGAAGGCATGATCGGCCTGTACAAGGCGATCCGAGACTTCAAGGGCGACAAGCTCGCGAGCTTTAAGGCATTCGCTGAGCTCTGCATTACCAGGCAGATCATTACCGCGATCAAGACGGCCACGAGGCAGAAGCATATCCCCCTCAACTCCTACGTTTCCCTGGACAAGCCTATCTACGACGAGGATTCCGACCGAACGCTGCTGGATGTCATTTGCGGCACTCGCGTATCCGACCCCGAAGAGCTGATCATCAACCAGGAAGAATTCATCGGTCTTGAAGACAAGATGGCGGAGATTTTGAGCGATTTGGAACGCAAGGTTCTAATGCTGTATCTGGACGGAAGATCCTATCAGGAGATCGCCGTTGATCTCGATCGTCACGTAAAGTCGATAGACAACGCGCTTCAGCGAGTCAAGCGCAAGCTGGAGAAGTATTTGGAGATTCGCGATTTTGGAGGAGTATAGCTCCGCGGTTCCGGCATAGAGGACGTTTTGACGACTGGACTTGCAGGACGAGGATGTCGTCATCGTTTTAAGACAACGGACTGTCTTGGCCATCTGATCAACGTTTCAGGGGGCGAAGACAGTCCATTGGTTTATATGGAGGCGCAATCGGTCATACTGTACAGAGGTAGTTCAAAAAGTCCGCTTCCCATCACGAAGTATGCCACGGGGCATAGTCGACTTCGAACATTGAATTCAGGCGAAACTTCCGGTGCTCACGTAGCTTCCACTACGCTCCGCTCCTCAGTTTCTATCTTCTTTCAATCTTCTCGGTGCTGAAAACCGAACTTTTTGAACTCGCAATGATAGAATTCAGAGATCGATGCCAATATTTCGCAAGTCAGCAACAGGATGCATGCGTTGACACGACATAGCCCTTGTGATAAAGTGTTTAGGTAGGCCTGCAAACGGGTTCTTTTTTTGTTTGGCCGAAGTATTGGTGATGGAATCAATAAACTTGACTATAGAGTTTCGCGATTCGTATTTTTTAGCAGTTCGGGAGGTGTAATTCAATGCGGGTAATCATCACGTTGGCATGCACAAACTGCAAACAAAGAAACTATGCGACAACCAAGAACAAACGTAATCACCCCGACCGCATCGAGTTGAAGAAGTTTTGCAAGTTCTGTAACGAGCAGACTCCTCATCGCGAGACGAGATAGTCCATTGGAGGTGTAACCGTGACATTTTTGGCCAAACTGAAGCAAGGCTTTGGAACGACGTTTAGTTTTTTTGCCGACAGCTGGGCGGAACTGAAGAAGGTTCGCTGGCCAAGTCGTAAGGAGTTGACGAGCTATTCCATCGTCGTCTTGCTGACAGTTGTCGCTGTGACGATTTACTTCTGGCTTCTTGACATCGGAATCTCTGAATTGGTTCAACTCATTGTCTAATAAGGGACCAAAGGTGGATTTGTGATGGAAAAAAGATGGTATGTCGTACACACTTACTCCGGCTACGAGAACAAGGTGAAAGCCAACTTGGAGCGCCGGGTTGAATCGATGGGCATGGAAGACAAGATCTTTCGCGTGCTCGTTCCTATGGAAGACGAAGTGGTAGAAAAGGACGGAAAGAAGAAAACCGTCCAACGCAAGGTCTACCCTGGCTACGTTCTCGTAGAGATGGTTCAAACCGACGATTCGTGGTACGTTGTTCGCAATACGCCGGGAGTAACGGGATTTGTAGGTTCGACGGGCTCCGGTTCCAAGCCGACTCCTCTGCTGCCTGACGAAGTGGATCAGATTCTGAAACACATGGGCATGGAAGAGCCGAAGCCGAAGATCGAATTCGATCTAAAGGAAACGGTTCGCGTCAAAGTTGGTCCTTTTGCGGACTTTGTCGGATCGGTAGAAGAAATTTTGCTGGACAAGGCGAAGCTGAAGGTTCACGTCAACATGTTTGGCAGGGAAACCCCGCTTGAGCTGGATTACACTCAGGTGGAGAAGATATAATTATCCGGTTTCCGGAGCAAACTCGCTGACGCGGGTTTGTATATCAGGGCAAGGAGGTGTGAATCATGGCAAAAAAGGTCATCAAGATGGTCAAACTGCAAGTTCCTGCAGGCAAAGCGAATCCGGCTCCTCCAATCGGTCCGGCACTGGGTCAAGCAGGCGTTAACATCATGGCGTTCTGTAAAGAATTCAACGCTCGCACAGCGGATCAAGCAGGTCTGATTATTCCAGTCGTGATCACGGTATTCGAGGACCGTTCCTTCACATTCGAGACGAAGACTCCACCGGCAGCAGTATTGCTTCGCGTGGCAGCTGGTATCGAGAAGGGTTCCGGCGAACCGAACAAGAAAAAAGTCGCAACTGTGAAACGTGACAAAGTTCGCGAAATCGCAGAAACGAAGATGCAGGATCTGAACGCAGCTTCCGTCGAGGCGGCAATGCGTATGGTTGAAGGTACTGCCCGCAGCATGGGTATCTCCATCGCCGACTAATGGGGGAAACGTCCATCGGGACGGGAAGCCCAAGGTGTCTTCGAAGACGCCGACGCTTGGCGAAGCATGAGCTTCGCGAGGTGGGAGGATCGGTCCCAGGAGGCCGTTCCGCTATAACCACAAAGGAGGACAATTTCAATGGCTAAACACGGCAAGAAATATGCAGAAGCAGCCAAGCTGATCGACAGCGAAGCTACTTACGAGCCGGCTGAAGCAATCGAGCTTGTAAAGAAAACGGCAACAGCCAAGTTCGACGAATCCGTCGAAGTGGCCGTTCGTCTGGGTGTAGACCCACGTAAACAAGACCAAGCGGTACGCGGCGTTGTCGTACTTCCGCATGGCACAGGCAAAACAAAACGCGTTCTCGTTTTCGCTAAAGGCGAAAAAGTGAAAGAAGCGGAAGCTGCAGGCGCTGACTATGTCGGCGACGCAGACATGATCAACAAAATCCAACAAGGCTGGTTCGAATTCGACGTCTGCGTAGCAACGCCGGACATGATGGCTGAAGTTGGTAAGCTCGGTCGTATCCTGGGCGGTAAAGGCCTCATGCCTAACCCGAAAGCAGGTACGGTAACGTTCGACGTTGCCAAGGCCGTTCAAGAAATCAAAGCAGGTAAGATCGAGTACCGTCTGGACAAAGCGGGTCAAATCCACGCTCCAATCGGCAAAGTGTCGTTCGACGCTGAAAAGCTGAACGAAAACCTGAAAGCTCTGATCGACGCTCTGGTGCGCGCTAAACCGGCTGCTGCCAAAGGCGTTTACCTGAAAAACATCGCCGTTTCCTCCACGATGGGCCCTGGCGCTCGCGTATCAACTGCTAGCTACCGCTAAGCAAAAAGGAAACGACACTAAATTCGAATACGCATACCGTAGACAGTAGGTGTCCGGAAGGACTTAATTTCCTACCGAGGTGTTATGATAATACGTTAATGAAGTCGCGGCCTGCCGCATGTACTTGATAACGACATCATGGCCTTCGCAGTGTCTGCGAAGGCCTTTTCTCATGCACCCAAGGAGAAGGAAATTTATCGTATCACGGCATGTAAAATTTAACGGGAGGTGTACAGTTTGGCTAACGCTAAGATCATCCAAGAGAAACAAGAAGCGGTTGCGGTTGTCGCGTCGAAGCTCACTTCGAGCTCCAGCACGGTTATCGCCGACTATCGCGGATTGAACGTCGCGCAAGTAACGGAACTGCGTAAGCAACTCCGCGAAGCGGGCGTTGACTTCCAAGTTCTGAAAAACTCGATCGTTCGTCGCGCCACGGAAGGTACAGAACTGACGTCGCTGAACGACATTCTTACAGGTCCTACGGCAGTAGCATTCAGCGGTGAAGACGCTGTTGCTCCGGCCAAAATTCTTAACAACTTTGCCAAAAAGAACGATGCCCTGAAATTAAAAGGCGGCGTTGTAGAAGGTAAAGTCGTTAGCGCTGAAGAAATCAAGGCGCTTGCAGAGCTTCCTTCCCGCGAAGGCTTGCTCTCCATGCTCCTCAGCGTGCTTCAAGCTCCAATGCGCAACTTCGCGCTTGCGGTTAAAGCAGTTGGAGAAAAACAAGAAGCTAGCGCGTAAGCAAAGCTTCTGCCCCGGCAAGACCGATGCCGCCTGACAGGTCAGGCATCATAACTAGCAATACAACAACCAAAACTAAACCATTCGGAGGTATATACCATGTCTAAAGAGCAAATCTTGGAAGCCATTAAAGGTATGACAGTTCTTGAACTGAACGATCTCGTGAAAGCAATCGAAGAAGAATTCGGCGTAACTGCTGCAGCTCCAGTAGCAGTAGTAGCTGGCGGCGGCGCTGCTGAAGCTGCTGCTCAAACTGAATTCGACGTTATCCTGACAAGCGCTGGCGCTTCGAAGATCAACGTAATCAAAGTTGTTCGCGAAATCACGGGTCTTGGCCTGAAAGAAGCTAAAGAGCTGGTTGATGGCGCTCCTAAAGCTATCAAAGAAAAAATCGGCGAAGACGAAGCTAACGGTATCAAAGCTAAGCTTGAAGAAGCTGGCGCAGCCGTTGAAGTTAAGTAATATCGCTTCTCGATAACCTGCAGCGGGATGATCGTCTGACGAAAATCCCGCTGGCGAACCCCTTGATACCGTGAGGTAACAAGGGGTTCCTTGCATGTTGCCGAGTTATGAGGATAAGGAGGCGGCGGAACATGTCGAATCACTATTATTCCAAAGCGCCGGAGGCGAAACATAATCGCCAAACCGTCGAGACGCTTCTAAGGGGACGCAAGCTGAAGTTTACGACAGATGCAGGCGTGTTCTCCAAGACGGGCGTCGATTATGGCAGTAAAGTGTTGATTGATGCCATGGAGCTGTCGGAGAGCGACCGAGTGCTCGATATCGGCTGCGGCTATGGGCCCATCGGGCTTAGCGCGGCAGGACTAGTCCCGCGAGGGTCGGTAACGATGGTCGATATTAATGAGAGAGCAGTAGAACTTGCGAAGGAGAATGCTGCGCTCAACGAGATTGGCAATGTGCAGATCATGCAAAGCGATCTCTATGAGTCCGTATCCGAGAGAGAGTTCGACGCCATTTTGACAAACCCGCCGATTCGTGCCGGCAAGGCGGTTGTCCACCGGATTTTTGAAGAAGGACATGCTTTTTTGAAGAAGGGCGGCAGCTTGTGGGTCGTCATTCAGAAAAAGCAAGGGGCCCCATCCGCGCTGGAGAAGCTGGAGCAATTGTACGAGGAAGTGGTCGAAGTGACCAAAGACAAGGGATACCGGATTTTTCGAGCCAAAAAATAGAAATACCCGATTTTTGATCAAATGTCAATGTTTTTTTGTTTGAAACGTTGGAAATGAATTGACTTGACAATTTGGATATGGTAATATTATAAAATGTCAGTATAAAATTGCTGTAATTCTCTTTAGTTAACTAAAATGTCAAGTGCAATTTTCCGTAGTGAATGCATACTTTTGGAGCATTTGACGTATAATGTTTACATTTTGGGCAAAATACTTGATATGGGACCTGCGCGGTCAGCCGCGTCAGGCAAACTGCCGGAAACATGCTCTTTTTTCGAACCTATTCGATAAGGGCTTTTCTTTATTTATCTGTATGGGCGGCTGCCGCCGCCTAAGAGAGTAACGCAGTAGTATCGATGCTGTGAGACAGACACGAGGGGTGAGGTTAAGTTGGCAGGACAACTTGTTCAGTATGGTCGGCGTGCTAGAAGAAGCTACGCTAGGATCAGCGAGGTGCTGGAAGTCCCGAACCTGATTGAAATCCAACAAAAATCGTACGAGAAATTTTTGGACAGCGATTTAATCGAATTGTTCCAGGATATCTCTCCGATTTCGGACTTTACGGGCAATCTTTCACTGGAATTTATCGACTATAGCTTAGGCGAGCCGAAGTATTCGGTGGATGAGTCGAAGGAACGCGACGTAACTTACGCGGCTCCGCTGCGCGTAAAAGTAAGGCTGTTCAATAAGGAGACGGGCGAGGTTAAGGAGCAAGAAGTATTCATGGGCGATTTCCCGCTTATGACCGAGACCGGCACATTCATTATTAACGGCGCAGAACGCGTTATCGTCAGCCAATTGGTTCGTTCCCCGAGTGTGTACTTCAGCACGAAGGTAGATAAGAACGGCAAGAAGACGTACACGGCGACGGTTATTCCGAACCGTGGCGCTTGGCTGGAACTGGAAACGGATGCCAAGGACATCATCTACGTTCGTATCGACCGGACCCGGAAAATTCCGGTAACGGTACTTTTGCGCGCGCTTGGGTTTGGCACTGACGCCGAAATTTTGGATTTGCTCGGACATGACGAGTATATCCGCAACACGCTGGACAAAGACAGCACGGATTCCACGGAGAAAGCGCTGATCGAGATTTATGAGCGTCTTCGTCCGGGCGAGCCGCCTACTTTGGACAACGCGAAGAGCTTGCTTGTCGCTCGTTTCTTCGATCCCAAACGATATGACTTGGCCAATGTTGGCCGTTACAAAATAAACAAGAAGCTGCACATCAAGAACCGTCTGTTCAATCAGCGTCTTGCCGAGAACCTCGTTGATCCGTCTACCGGCGAGATCATCGCGGAATCCGGCCAGATGATTGACCGTCGCCTTCTTGACGAAATTCTCGAAAAGCTCGAGACCGACGTGGGTTTCAAAACGTACCATGTCGCTAACGGCGTTCTGGATGCGGATAGTATTCCACTCCAAGCCATCAGCGTATTCTCGCCGCTCGACGAAAATAAGGTAATCAAAGTTATCGCGAACGGTATAATCGATAAATCCGTCAAACATATCACGTCTGCGGATATTATTTCGTCGATTAACTATTTCATTAACTTGCTGCACGGCGTCGGCAGCACGGACGATATCGATCACTTGGGCAATCGTCGTCTACGCTCCGTAGGCGAGCTGCTGCAGAACCAATTCCGAATTGGTCTATCCCGTATGGAACGCGTTGTC
Source organism: Paenibacillus sp. MY03 (assembly GCF_002165585.1). Lineage (NCBI taxonomy): Bacteria > Bacillati > Bacillota > Bacilli > Caryophanales > Paenibacillaceae > Paenibacillus > Paenibacillus sp. MY03. Next base: position 83,510 of record NZ_MXQD01000033.1, read on the forward strand.
CGCGAGAGAATGTCGATTCAGGACGCCAACGCGATCACGCCGCAGGCGCTGATCAACATTCGTCCCGTTATCGCATCCATCAAGGAGTTTTTCGGTTCGTCCCAGCTGTCCCAGTTCATGGACCAGACGAATCCGCTTGCCGAGCTTACGCATAAGCGCCGTCTGTCCGCTCTGGGCCCCGGCGGTCTGACGCGGGAGCGCGCAGGCTTCGAAGTTCGTGACGTCCATCACTCGCATTATGGCCGGATGTGTCCGATCGAGACGCCTGAGGGACCGAACATCGGTTTGATCAACTCTTTGTCGACGTTCGCCCGCATTAACGAATACGGCTTTATCGAAGCGCCGTATCGCTGGGTGGATCCCAAGACGGGTATCGTGACGGATCAGATCGCTTATTTGACGGCAGACGAAGAGGATAACTACGTTATTGCGCAAGCGAACGCGGAGCTCACTCCGGATAACAAGTTCGCCGAGTCGCAGACGATTGTCCGTTACAATAAACAAGCCGATAACATTTTGACTATGCCAAGCGACCGCGTCGACTATATGGACGTATCGCCTAAGCAGGTCGTGTCGGTTGCGACGGCGCTCATTCCGTTCCTTGAAAATGACGACTCCAACCGCGCGCTTATGGGTTCCAACATGCAACGGCAGGCTGTACCGCTGCTCATTCCTAAAGCTCCATTCGTGGGCACTGGCATGGAGCATAAGGGTGCGAAAGACTCCGGCGTATGTATCGTGTCGAAATACGATGGCGTCATTGAACGTGCGTCCGCCAACGAAATTTGGCTTCGCCGCGTCGAGATGATCGATGGCAAGCCGGTGAACGGAGATCTCGTGAAGCATAAGCTTCACAAGTTTATGCGTTCCAACCAGGGCACATGCATCAATCAGCGTCCGCTGGTCCGCAAAGGCGATATCATCAAGAAGGGTGATATCATGGCGGATGGTCCTTCCACGGAGATGGGCGAACTCGCGCTTGGCCGCAACGTTGTCGTTGCGTTTATGACGTGGGAAGGCTACAACTACGAGGATGCCATCTTGCTTAGCGAGAAGCTGGTTAAGGAAGACGTATACACGTCCATTCATATCGAAGAATACGAATCCGAAGCCCGCGATACGAAGCTGGGTCCGGAAGAGATTACACGCGACATCCCGAACGTCGGCGAAGAGGCGCTTCGCAATCTCGACGAGCGCGGTATTATCCGCGTCGGCGCCGAGATCGGCGCAGGCGACATCCTGGTCGGCAAGGTTACTCCGAAGGGCGTTACTGAGCTGACGGCCGAAGAGAGATTGCTTCATGCCATCTTCGGCGAGAAAGCGCGCGAGGTTCGCGACACTTCGCTTCGCGTACCGCATGGTACCGACGGCATCGTCGTGGATGTAAAAGTATTTACCCGCGAAAACGGCGACGAACTGCCTCCAGGCGTTAACCAGCTCGTTCGCGCTTATATCGCTCAGAAGCGTAAGATCTCCGAAGGCGACAAGATGGCCGGACGTCACGGTAACAAAGGGGTTATCGCACGTATCATGCCGGAAGAAGATATGCCGTTCCTGCCGGACGGAACGCCTGTAGAGGTCGTTCTGAATCCGCTCGGCGTACCTTCCCGGATGAACATCGGTCAAGCGCTGGAGGTTCACCTTGGCATGGCGTGCAAGCATCTGGGCATTCATGCCGCTACTCCTGTATTCGACGGCGCGAACGAAGAAGACGTCTTCGATACGATGGAAGAAGCAGGCATGCAGCGGAACGGTAAGACGGTTCTGTACGATGGACGTACAGGCGAATCGTTCGAACGCGAAGTAACGGTTGGCGTCATGTACATGATCAAGCTCGCGCACATGGTCGACGACAAGATCCATGCCCGTTCCACGGGTCCATACTCCCTCGTTACGCAACAGCCGCTGGGCGGTAAAGCCCAGTTCGGCGGACAGCGCTTCGGCGAGATGGAAGTTTGGGCGCTCGAGGCTTATGGCGCTGCATATACGCTTCAAGAAATTCTTACCGTCAAGTCCGATGACGTGGTCGGCCGCGTGAAGACGTACGAGTCGATCGTCAAGGGCGAGAACGTGCCAGAGCCTGGCGTTCCAGAATCGTTTAAAGTTTTGATCAAAGAGCTTCAGAGCTTGGGTATGGACGTTAAAATCCTGTCCGAAAATGAAGAAGAGATCGAAATGAAAGAAATCGACGACGAGGATGAGGGTACGGGCGACAAGCTGAACCTCAATCTGGAAGGCGCCGAAGCAGGAGCCGAATAAGCTTTATCGACCGCATAAGAATTTACAGGTTTCCGATCATGTCGGAAATCTGAAATTCTTATTGGCGATAAAACCTGTCTCGTGCTTACCAAGCGGCTTTGCTTTGCAAAGCAGGAGGTCGCACATCTTCGAATTGGCCTCGATAGAGGTTTTCTCAATAGACACCGTCATACATGACGAAGGAGGGTTGCTCCTTGTTGGACGTGAACAACTTCGAGTATATGAAAATAGGTCTGGCTTCGCCGGATAAAATTCGCTCGTGGTCCCGCGGAGAAGTCAAGAAGCCGGAAACCATTAACTACAGAACGTTGAAACCCGAGAAGGAAGGTCTCTTCTGCGAGAAGATCTTCGGTCCGACCAAGGACTGGGAGTGCCATTGCGGCAAATATAAGCGGGTTCGTTACAAGGGCGTTGTCTGCGATCGCTGCGGCGTCGAAGTAACTCGCGCCAAAGTTCGCCGCGAGCGGATGGGTCATATTGAACTGGCCGCTCCCGTCTCCCATATCTGGTATTTTAAAGGCATTCCGAGCCGCATGGGGCTTGCACTAGATATGTCCCCGCGTTCGCTGGAGGAGATCATCTACTTTGCATCCTATGTCGTAACGGATCCAGGGGATACGCCTCTCGAAAAGAAACAGCTCCTGTCCGAGAAGGAATACCGCAGCTACCGTGAGAAATACGGCTACGGCTTCCAGGCCGGCATGGGCGCCGAAGCCGTCAAGAAGCTGCTTCAGGATATCGACGTAGAGCGTGAGCTCGAGCAGTTGAAGGAAGATCTTCGTACAGCTCAAGGGCAGCGTCGTAACCGTGCTATCAAGCGTCTCGAAGTTATCGAAGCTTTCCGCAACTCCGGCAACGAGCCGGAATGGATGATTCTAGACGTGCTCCCGGTTATCCCGCCGGAGCTTCGTCCGATGGTACAGCTGGACGGCGGCCGCTTTGCGACCTCCGACCTGAACGATCTGTATCGCCGCGTAATCAACCGGAACAACCGTCTTAAGCGTCTGCTTGATCTCGGCGCGCCGGACATTATCGTACAGAACGAAAAACGCATGCTTCAGGAAGCGGTTGACGCCCTGATCGATAACGGACGTCGCGGACGTCCGGTAACTGGTCCCGGCAACCGTCCGCTGAAATCCCTCAGCCACATGCTGAAGGGTAAGCAAGGACGTTTCCGTCAGAACCTTTTGGGTAAACGGGTTGACTATTCCGGTCGTTCCGTTATCGTCGTAGGACCAAACCTTAAGATGTTCCAATGCGGTCTTCCTAAGGAAATGGCACTGGAGCTGTTCAAGCCGTTCGTGATGAAGGAGCTTGTAAACAAAGGCCTTGCCCATAATATCAAGAGCGCGAAACGTAAAGTCGAACGCGTAAGCCCTGAGGTATGGGATGTTCTCGAAGAAGTAATTAAAGAACATCCGGTTCTCCTGAACCGTGCCCCCACGCTGCACAGACTCGGCATTCAAGCATTCGAGCCGATTCTTGTCGAGGGACGCGCGATCAAGCTGCATCCGCTCGTATGTACGGCTTACAACGCCGACTTCGACGGTGACCAGATGGCCGTTCACGTACCGCTCTCCGCGGAAGCGCAAGCGGAAGCGCGCCTGCTTATGCTGGCGTCCGGCAACATCCTTAACCCTAAGGACGGCAAACCGGTCGTCACACCTTCCCAGGATATGGTGCTTGGCAGCTTCTATCTGACGATGGACAACAAGGAAGCCAAAGGCTCCGGATCCGTCTTCGCGACGGTCAACGAAGCGATCTCCTCGTACCAACGTGGTATCGTATCGCTGCATGCGCGTATTTTCATCCCGGTGAAAGTGCTCAATAAGAAAAACTTTACGGAGAAACAGCAAGCTTCTCTAATGGCTACTACGGTAGGTAAAGTGATCTTTAACGAAATCTTCCCCGAAGATTTCCCATATATCAACGAAGCGACGAAAGTAAACCTTCTGCAAGGTACGCCAGACAAGTACTTTGTGTACGAGAAGGGTTCGGACTTGACGAAGTTTGTCGATGAGATCGCAACAGCTGGCGCGGTAGGCAAAGACTTCCTCGGCACGATCATTGCAGAATGCTTCCGTCAGTACCATACAACCTTGACTGCGGTTATTCTTGACCGCATCAAGCAGCTGGGCTTCACTTATTCCACCAAAGCGGGCATTACGATCGGCGTATCCGACGTTATTGTTCCGAAGGAAAAAGCGGAGATCATGAAGGCTTCCGACGAGAAGGTCGCTACCGTTATGAATCAGTACCGCCGCGGTCTGATTACGAACGAAGAGCGTTATGACCGGATCATCAGCATCTGGAGCAAATGCAAGGATGAGATTACGGAAGTCCTCATGAAATCGATGGATCGTTACAACAACATCATGCTCATGGTCGACTCCAAAGCACGGGGTAACAAATCCCAGATTACACAGCTAGGCGGCATGCGTGGTCTGATGGCGAATCCATCCGGCCGTATCATCGAGTTGCCGATCAAATCGAACTTCCGCGAAGGTCTGACCGTCCTCGAGTACTTCATCTCGACGCACGGAGCACGGAAAGGTCTTGCCGATACGGCTCTTCGTACGGCCGACTCCGGTTACCTGACTCGCCGTCTCGTAGACGTTGCGCAGGACGTTATCGTTCGCGAAGACGATTGCGGCACGGACAAAGGGTTTACCGTTAGCAAGATCCAGGACGGCAAAGAAGTCATCGAGGACCTGTACGACCGTATCGAAGGGCGTTACGCATTCGAGACGATTCGTCATCCGAAGACTGGCGAAATTATCGTCAACCGCAGCGAACTGATCGACTCCGGCAAAGCAGATGCGATTATCGATGCGGGCGTAGAGAAACTTCAAATCCGTTCCGTACTAAGCTGCCGCGCGCGTCATGGCGTCTGCAAAATCTGCTACGGCCGTAACCTGGCAACCGGCAAGCACGTTGAGATCGGCGAAGCGGTAGGCATTATCGCGGCGCAATCCATCGGCGAACCGGGAACACAGCTGACGATGCGTACATTCCATACCGGCGGCGTTGCCGGCGACGATATTACGCAAGGTCTCCCGCGTATCCAGGAGCTCTTTGAGGCGCGTAATCCGAAAGGTCAAGCGATTATCTCCGAGCTCGACGGCGTTATCAAGGAAATTCGCGAGGCGAAGGACCGCAGAGAGATCGAAGTGCAAGGCGAAGCCGAGACAAAGGTGTACGCTGTGACATACGGCTCGCGTATTCGCGTGACGGAAGGACAGCACATCGAAGCAGGCGACGAATTGACCGACGGTTCCATCGATCCGAAGGATATGCTGCGCATTAAAGGTATCCGTGGCGTTCAGAACTATATCCTGCAGGAAGTACAGCGCGTATACCGGAACCAGGGCGTTGAGATCAACGACAAACACGTCGAGGTTATGATCAAGCAAATGCTCCGGAAGATCCGTATCGTGGACGCTGGAGGTACGACACTGCTGCCAGGCGCGTTCGTAGACATTCACGAATACGAGTCCGCTAACCGCGAAGCGATTTTCGCTGACAAGGAGCCTGCGGTTGCGAAGCCCGTACTGCTTGGTATTACGAAGGCGTCGCTGGAGACGGATTCGTTCCTGTCCGCGGCATCGTTCCAAGAGACGACTCGCGTATTGACCGACGCTGCTATTAAAGGCAAAGTCGACCAGTTGCTCGGCCTGAAGGAGAATGTTATCATCGGCAAGCTGATCCCGGCTGGTACGGGTATGCAACGCTACCGCAACATTCGCTTCGCCGGGTTGGAAGACGAAATTGTCGAAGGCATGGAGCTTGAAGAAGCTGCTGAAGCTGTAGTGGTTGAATAATGATTAAGGATCAGCACAGATGTGCTGATCTCAACAGAAACGATGCTTTCCCCTTGAGGGGGAAGGTGTCGTTTCTTTTTTTTGCATGCGAAAAAGAGTCGAAAAAATAGATAAAATTTTTTTTATAAAACCTACAACTACTTGCGTCTTACAGGTGTTTATAGGATGAAGGTACATGCGCGATAGGAGAGGGATCCATGTTGTCGAATAGCCACGAAATCGACGAAGTGCTTGAATACATCAGAATTAAATTTGAGGTTCCGCATGGAGATGTTGAGCTTGAGCTTGAGCTGGCCGGCATTCGAGCAGAGCTCGAGAAGCTGCAAAAAAAATCAGTGATTATACAAGCGAATTTTGGATAGGCTGTACCTGCTCCGGTCGTAACAGCGAGTCGATTCCGTATGAGAAACGGGTATTGCATATCGATAAAGCTCGGGCAGGTATAGAGCGGTCGCTGGCCAATCCGTACCTTTCCGCCAAGTCAAATGACTAAGAGCGATATGCAAAATATTCGTAAATATGGCTAAACGACAAAAAGTGCCACTAATCTTGCTTGACATTGGTATAGGCGAAGTGATAATATATCGAAGTGTGCCTGATGACCGGGCTTATGGAATACTTTTGTTTCATTATGAACCGCCTGGGTCTGTGGGCTTAAACTGTGGATGAAATGTCTACTATGAGAAAACCTTTATCGAGGTCAATCAAAGATGAGAGACCGCGTTCTTAAGGTAGGTTTTATCGCCAATAAGACTTTATGTTTCCGACATGTACGGGAATTGTCAATTCTTATGTGGACATCAAGACATGAATAAGGGGAAGGGGGTGGCAACATGCCAACTATTAACCAGCTCGTTCGCAAAGGCCGTCAAGCGAAAGTCGTGAAATCGAAATCGCCAGCCTTGCAAAGAGGTTTCAACGCTCTGAAACGTGAAGCAACTGAAATCAGCGCTCCGCAAAAACGCGGTGTGTGCACTCGTGTAGGTACAATGACTCCGAAAAAACCGAACTCCGCGCTTCGTAAGTACGCGCGTGTACGCTTGACTAACCGTGTTGAGGTTACTGCGTACATCCCAGGTATCGGTCATAACCTGCAAGAGCACAGCGTTGTTTTGATCCGTGGCGGTCGTGTTAAGGACCTTCCGGGTGTACGTTACCATATCGTTCGCGGCGCATTGGATACTGCGGGTGTTAACAACCGTAACCAGGCCCGTTCCAAATACGGTACGAAACGTCCTAAAGTTAAAAAGTAAGAATAGCCCGATCGGGATATTCCAAGCAAGTACAAGCCACTATTAGAAGAAAGGGGGACTTTACATGCCACGCAAAGGTCCTGTAACAAAACGCGATGTGCTGCCGGATCCGGTTTACAATAGCAAACTGGTAACTCGTCTGATCAACCGTATTATGATCGACGGCAAGAGAGGTACTGCACAAACGCTGTTATACGATGCTTTCAAGCTGATCCAGGAGCGTTCCGGTAAAGATCCAATGGAAGTGTTCGAAGCAGCATTGAAAAACATCATGCCGGTTCTTGAGGTTAAAGCTCGCCGTGTAGGCGGCGCTAACTATCAAGTGCCAATCGAGGTTAAGCCTGAGCGCCGTACGGCTCTTGGTCTTCGTTGGCTCGTGAACTACTCGCGCAACCGCGGCGAGAAAACGATGACTGAACGTCTGGCTGCCGAGATTTTGGATGCTTCCAATAACACAGGCGCATCTGTTAAGAAGCGTGAAGACACGCACAAAATGGCTGAAGCAAACAAAGCGTTTGCTCACTACCGTTGGTAGGATAACCATAATCGAGAGGAGACAAATTTATGGCAAGAGAGTTCTCCTTGGAAAATACGCGTAATATCGGGATTATGGCGCATATTGACGCTGGTAAAACTACAACCACTGAACGGATCTTGTTCTTCACGGGCCGTACCCACAAAATTGGCGAGGTGCACGAAGGTGCAGCTACAATGGACTGGATGGAACAGGAACAAGAGCGCGGCATCACGATTACGTCTGCCGCTACTACCGCTCAATGGAAGGGTAACCGCATCAATATCATCGATACTCCGGGTCACGTTGACTTCACAGTTGAAGTTGAACGCTCCCTACGCGTATTGGACGGGGCCGTTGGTGTTTTCAGTGCAAAAGAAGGCGTTGAGCCGCAGTCCGAAACGGTATGGCGTCAAGCCGACCGCTACGGCGTTCCACGGATCGCTTACGTTAACAAGATGGATATCATCGGCGCAGACTACCTGAATGTTGTCAAAGACATGCGTGAGCGTCTGCAAGCCAATGCCGTTGCGATTCAATTGCCTATCGGCGCAGAATCCGACTTCGTCGGCGTAATCGACATTGTTGAGCGTGTGGCTTACAAGTACGTTGATGATCTGGGCAAGGACCCGGTTAAAGGCGAAATTCCTGCTGAGTATGCTGACCAAGTTGAAGAACTTCGCAGCGAGCTCGTAGAGAAGGTTGCAGAACTGGACGAAGATCTGATGATGAAGTATCTGGAAGGTGAAGAAATCACAATTCCAGAACTGAAGGCTGTTCTTCGTAAAGGCGTTTGCGACGTTAAGATTTTCCCTGTAGTAGCCGGTTCTTCCTATCGTAACAAAGGCGTTCAATTGGTATTGGATGCGGTTGTTGACTACTTGCCTGCGCCAGTTGACGTACCATCTATTAAAGGTACGCTCGAAGATGGCGAAGAAGCAGTACGTCCTTCTTCCGACTCGGAGCCGTTCTCGGCTCTGGCATTCAAAATCATGACGGACCCTTACGTAGGACGTTTGACGTTCTTCCGCGTTTACTCGGGTATCCTGAAATCCGGTTCGTATGTTCTTAACGCAACTAAGGGCAAACGCGAGCGGATTGGCCGGATTCTGCAGATGCACGCGAACAGCCGTCAAGAGATCTCGGAAGTACACTCGGGCGATATCGCTGCAGCGGTAGGTCTGAAGGATACGACTACGGGAGATACGCTGTGCGACGAGAAGTTCCCAATCGTTCTTGAATCGATGAACTTCCCTGAACCCGTTATCCAAATCGCAATCGAGCCTAAGACGAAAGCAGACCAAGACAAACTTGGCGTTGCAATCTCCAAGCTCGCCGAGGAAGATCCGACATTCCGCGCTTATACGGACGAAGAAACGAACCAAACGATCATCGCGGGTATGGGTGAGCTTCACCTCGAGATCCTCGTTGACCGTATGCTTCGTGAATTCAAAGTAGAGACGAATGTAGGTAAACCTCAGGTTGCTTACCGTGAGACCTTCCGCCAAGGCGCTAAGGTTGAAGGTAAATTCGTTCGTCAATCCGGCGGTAAAGGTCAGTTCGGTCATTGTTGGGTCGAGTTCGAACCACAAGAGGCTGGAGCAGGCTTCGTATTCGAAAGCAAGGTTGTGGGTGGATCGATTCCTCGTGAATACATCGCCCCAATCCAAGCGGGTATCGAAGAGTCGATGAAGAATGGCGTTATCGCCGGCTTCCCGCTCGTTGATATCAAAGCGACTGTTGTCGATGGATCCTATCATGACGTCGACTCCTCTGAGATGGCATTTAAGATTGCTGGTTCCCTGGCGCTTAAAGCAGCGAAAGACAAGTGTAAACCTGTCCTTCTCGAGCCAATCATGAAGGTCGAAGTTACGGTTCCAGAAGAGTACATGGGCGACGTTATGGGTATGCTGAACTCCCGTCGTGGTCGCATCGAGGGTATGGATTCCCGCGCAGGCGCGCAAATTATCCGTTCCAAGGTGCCTCTCTCCGAGATGTTCGGTTACTCCACAACTCTTCGTTCCGGTACGCAAGGACGCGGCGTATTCTCGATGGAGCTTTCTCACTACGAAGAAGTTCCGAAATCGATCTCCGAAGAGATCATTGCCAAGCACAAAGGTTCGGCTGAGTAATAGCCGACTGGCTGCTCTAGCATGAACAAGTTGTATTTTGGCCGGTGTTCAGGTGTGATTTCGCTCTCGATGCCGGCCCACACATAAAATATCAAGTGATATTGAGGAGGATTAAGTTCAATGGCTAAGTCTAAATTTGAACGTACTAAACCGCATGTTAACATCGGTACAATCGGTCACGTCGACCATGGCAAAACAACTCTGACTGCTGCGATCACAACTGTACTTTCCAAAAGATACGGCGGCGCGGCTATCGCGTTTGACCAAATCGACAAAGCTCCAGAAGAGCGCGAGCGCGGTATCACAATCTCCACATCCCACGTTGAGTATGAGACTCCTAACCGTCACTATGCTCACGTTGACTGCCCAGGTCACGCCGACTATGTTAAAAACATGATCACAGGCGCTGCACAAATGGACGGAGCGATTCTGGTTGTATCCGCATCTGACGGCCCAATGCCGCAAACGCGCGAGCACATCCTGCTCTCCCGTCAAGTAGGCGTTCCTTACATCGTTGTATTCCTGAACAAATGCGACATGGTTGAAGACGAAGAGCTTCTTGAGCTGGTTGAAATGGAAGTTCGCGATCTTCTGTCCGAGTATGACTTCCCAGGCGACGACACGCCAATCATCCGCGGCGCGGCTCGTGAAGCACTTGCTAACCCAGATGGTCCTTGGGCTGACAAAGTCATCGAGCTGTTCGAGCAAGTTGACACTTACATCCCAACTCCTGAGCGCGACACGGCTAAGCCTTTCCTTATGCCTGTCGAGGACGTATTCACAATCACAGGCCGTGGTACAGTTGCTACAGGTCGCGTAGAGCGTGGCGTTATCAAAGTTGGCGACGAGATCGAAATTATCGGTCTTGCTGAAGAAACTCGCAAATCCGTTGTTACGGGCGTTGAGATGTTCCGTAAATTGCTTGACTCCGCTCAAGCTGGCGACAACGTAGGCGCACTTCTTCGCGGTGTTGACCGTAAAGACATCGAGCGTGGTCAAGTTCTGGCTAAACCAGGTTCCGTTAAGCCACACACGAACTTCACAGCTCAAATCTACGTTCTGACTAAAGAAGAGGGTGGCCGTCACAAGCCTTTCTTTACTGGCTACCGTCCACAGTTCTACTTCCGTACAACTGACGTTACAGGTATCATCAACCTGCCAGAAGGCACTGAGATGGTTATGCCTGGCGACAACATCACGGTTACAGTTGAACTGATCGCTCCAATCGCGGTTGAAGAAGGAACTCGCTTCTCCATCCGTGAAGGCGGCCGTACTGTAGGCGCTGGCGCTGTTGCAACGATCCAAAAATAATGACATGCGGCGACTCGCCGCATGCATGGAAAACCTCCACTTCGGTGGAGGTTTTTTTTCGTTGGATAGAAATTGATGAATAGAGCCATTGATGTCCGATAGGCAGAGAGTGACTGGATTTTGGTATTTTAAATCACCTTCAAGTGGTTTTTTCTTAACGTTTCTTAATGACAATAATTATCATAAAAATTGGCATTGACGAGGTCGCTAGTAAACAATTATGATTAAGTTTATATGAGTATAAACGCATTTTTTTGTATTTATATCAAAATTATTATCGTTTTCTCTAATACTTTAACGACAAAAAGCGATAAAGCTTTGATGCATCTACAGGGAATTGCGGGGAAGTAATACAAAATAATGAAAAGAGCGAGAGGGGTTTTAAGGTGAAGAAGAAAGTATTAATCGGTTTGGCCTTAACGGCAATGATGACTGTTACTGCCGCATGCAGCGAAGAGAAGGTTGATTACACAGTTGCAATCTCCCAGGTAGTCGAACATCCTTCTTTGGATGCAACGCGTGAGGGATTTTTGAAAGCATTCGAAGATGCTGGCATCAAGGTGAAAGCTGATTATAACAATGCACAGGGCGATCCTAACAACTTTAAGTCAATAGCGGAAACGATTGCTTCCAGCAAGGCTGACTTGGCTCTTGGCATTGCTACTCCAACAAGCCAAGCATTGGTCGAAGCCATTACAGACAAGCCTGTATTGTTCGCCGCTATCACTGACCCTGTCGATGCGGGTCTAGTGCCCAAATTGCAGGCTCCCGGCGGTAACGTTACGGGCGCTTCGGACTTGGATCCTCAATCCATTACGGACTTAATGGAATTTATCGCGAAAGAATTTCCTAATGTAAAGAAAGTCGGCACGGTTATTAACGAGTCTGAGGATAATTCCGTCATTATGAGCGGTATTGCCGCTGAAGCTCTTGCTAAACATGGCATTGAGTACGTTAAAGCAGCGGTGGCCAACAGCTCGGACGTTCAGCAGGCTGCTCAATCTCTTGTCGGCCGGGTTGATGCAATCTACATCGCTTTGGATAACACGGCTGTGGAAGGGCTAGATGCCATTATCGACGTAGCCGAAGAGAACGATATTCCTTTCTTCTCGGCTGATAGGGATACGGTTGTAAGAGGAGCCTTCGCGACAATCGGCTTCCAGTACTTCGACCACGGTTATGAAGTCGGTCAAATGGCAATCGAAATCTTAAAGGATGGGAAAAATCCGGGCGAGATGGACGTTAAAACTCCGCAAAAATTGGATTTCGTCCTGAACTTGAAGGCAGCTAAGGAGCAAGGGATCGAAGTAACGGACGCTATGAAAGCTTATGTGAAAGACAAGGCCAATATATTGGAATAAATAACATCAGGATAAACAAAACCATGGGGTGATCGGGGGGCTGATTCACCCCATCCTTATGATTAGAGGAGGCAATTTCAATGCTCGTTTCTCTGACCGGTGCACTGGAAAGCGGTTTGTTATATGCGCTAATGGCGTTAGGGGTATTCATCACGTTTAGAATACTGGATTTTCCCGATCTAACGGTCGACGGAAGCTTCACGACAGGCGGTGCGATAGCTGCCGTTATGACCATATCGGGAGTTTCCCCATGGATCGCACTGCTTTGCGCCTTTTTAGGCGGAGCTCTGGCAGGGCTATGCACGGGTTTGCTTCATACCAAAGGCAAGATCAATGGCCTGCTATCCGGGATCATTATGATGATCGCTCTATATTCTATCAATCTTAGAATTCTGGGTAAACCGAATGTATCGTTGAGAAATGCGGACAATATATTCAATGGCATTGATCCGATAATTGCGGGCTTGTTATTCGCGATCATTATTAAAGTAGGTTTGGATTGGTTCTTCAAAACGGATCTCGGCATGAGTTTGCGGGGAACGGGAGACAACAATCGCATGATAAGAAGCTTTGGGGCGAATACGGATCGAACGACCATAATCGGCGTATCGCTTTCGAACGCTCTCGTTGCCGGCTCGGGCGCACTGATCGCTTTTTCAAGTAACGCGGCCAATGCCACGATGGGGGTAGGTATTATCGTGGCAGGACTGGCTTCGGTTATTATTGGAGAGGCCATCTTTGGAGCCAAAACCATATTCCGTGCTACTATGGCTATCGTTCTAGGAGCTATTATTTATCGCTTGATCTATGCCATTGCGCTTCGCGTAGGTTGGTTGGATGCCTCCGATATGAAACTTATTACCTCTATAATTATTATTGGGGCACTAATTATTCCAACGGCCCGCAAAGCCATGAAAAGCAAAGCTGTAGCTAAGCGGCGTACCGAAGAAGTCATGAATTCCATTCATGGTATAAACGGAGGTGATCGCTAATGCTAAAGGTCGAGAGCGTATCCAAACTGTTTAACCCAGGTACCGTAGATGAGAAAATTGCATTGATGAATGCGGAACTTCATTTGAAAAAAGGCGATTTCGTAACCGTCATTGGCAGCAACGGCGCGGGGAAATCAACGCTGATGAATTTAATTTCCGGTGTTATGAAGCCGGATGCGGGCAACATATCAATAGATGGCAATAATGTAACGTTGGTGCCTGAACATAAAAGAAGTCAGTGGATTGGCCGAGTGTTTCAGGATCCTATGGCAGGCACGGCGCCGCGTATGACAATCGAAGAGAATATGGCCATCGCGTACAAGAGAGGCCTAGCTCGCGGCTTCTCGCTTGGTGTAACGGGTAAAACCCGTAAAATTTTCCGAGAGGAGCTGCATCGTCTCGGAATCGGGCTCGAGAACCGTATGGGCGCCAAGGTCGGATTGCTGTCCGGCGGGGAGCGGCAAGCGTTGAGCCTGCTGATGGCCACGTTCACGCGTCCGCAGATCCTTTTGCTCGACGAGCATACGGCAGCGCTGGATCCTGCTAGAGCGGAGCTCGTGACGACGCTGACCGAAGCTATTGTGCGCGAGCTGAACTTGACGACGCTTATGGTCACGCACAACATGGAGCAAGCCATTCGTCTTGGAAATCGCCTCATTATGATGGATAAGGGCAGAATTATCTTGCAAGTCGATGAAGATCGCAAAAAAGATCTGACCGTCGAGCGTTTGCTTGGAGAGTTCGAACAGATCAGCGGCAAGAAGATGGCGGACGATCGCGTCGTGCTGGGGTAGCAGAACTAATCAAAAAGCTCGGCAGTTTGCGGATGCAATTGGGTATCCGTTGGCTGCCGAGCTTTTTTGTGTTTGATCGGATAAACACTGACGTGGACTGTCGCTCTGCCGCGCGCTCTCTAGTCTTGTAACTCCCGCGTCCAGCTAGCACTAGTGTAATGCCGCCCTGTACGTTGCATCCGCACCATTATATATAGAAGAAACACATAGAGCATCGCAAAGGGATGATATGGATTGTGGGGTCGGTCAGATATGCAACCTTCTCAAAGCCTTGCGCGGCGCGGGTTCCGGCGATCTCAACTTTTATTCAAATGATTGAATGTTTTAGTTGCAATCGCCCGCCCAATCCGATATAATATTGACTGTTGGTCTGACGTTGCGTTGATGTGAGAGGTTGCCGACACACCCGGCCCCTTTGCCATGGGACCTGTGCGGGTTATTCTCACGGAGTATGTCCGATTAAAAAATTGGGCGAAAGAAGGAGGGACTTATATGGCAAAGCAAAAGATTCGTATCCGCTTGAAAGCATACGATCACAGAATTCTTGATCAATCCGCAGAGAAAATCGTTGAAACTGCAAAACGTTCCGGTGCAGGCGTTTCCGGGCCGATTCCGTTGCCTACGGAAAAGCAAATCATCACTATTCTTCGTGCGGTTCACAAGTACAAGGATTCCCGTGAGCAATTCGAGATGCGCACACACAAGCGCTTGATCGACATTGTGAATCCTACGCCGCAAACCGTTGATGCGTTGATGCGTCTGGATCTGCCGTCCGGTGTAGATATCGAAATCAAGCTTTAATTAACAAGAACATCCGTATATACGATCATAGAGAGGAAATGAGGTGTCAACATGAAAGGTATCTTAGGGAAAAAGCTTGGAATGACTCAAGTATTTACCGCTGAAGGTAACGTGGTTCCAGTAACGGTAATCGAAGCTGGCCCGAACGTTGTTCTTCAGAAGAAAACAGTAGAAACTGACGGCTACGAAGCCGTTCAACTCGGTTTCGCTGATAAGAAAGAAAAAAGATCCAACAAACCAGAGATCGGTCACGCCAAGAAGGCTGACGCGACTCCTAAGCGCTACGTTCGCGAAATTCGCGGTATCAACCTTGGTGAGTATGAAGTTGGCCAACAAGTGAAGGCGGACCTTTTCGCAGAGGGCGAATTTGTTGACGTAACAGGTATTTCGAAAGGCAAAGGCTTTGCCGGCGTTATCAAGCGTTGGGGACAAAGCACGGGACCTATGTCCCACGGTTCCCGCTATCACCGCGGTCCAGGTTCCATGGGTTCCATCCAGGCGAACCGCGTACCGAAGGGCAAACGCCTTCCAGGCCACATGGGTCATGAGACGATCACGATCCAGAAGCTTGAAGTTATCCGCGTCGATGCGGAACGCAACGTCATCCTCGTTAAAGGCTCCATTCCTGGACCTAAGAACGGATTCGTAAAAGTCAAACAAACGGTTAAGAACTAATCGTTCTTAAAAAGAAAGGAGGAACACGAAATGCCTAAAGTAACAGTATTTAATGTGAGCGGTTCGCAGGTAGGCGAATTGGAATTGGCCGAGAACGTATTCGGAATCGAGCCTAACACTCATGTTATGCATAGCGCAGTCGTTCTGCAGCAAGCTGCCGAACGTCAAGGGACGCACAAGACGAAAGGTCGCTCCGAAGTACGCGGCGGCGGTCGCAAACCTTGGAAACAAAAAGGCACGGGCCGCGCACGTCAAGGTTCCATTCGCTCCCCGCAATGGGTTGGCGGCGGAACGGTATTCGGACCTACACCACGCTCTTACGGCTTCAAATTGCCTAAGAAAGTTCGTCGTCTGGCGATCAAATCCGCATTGTCTTCCAAAGTGATCGCGAACAACATCATCGTTCTGGATCAACTGACATTCGCGGCTCCTAAGACGAAGGAATTCCAAAGCATTCTAAACAACCTGAAAGCTGATCGCAAAGCTCTGGTTGTAACAGCTAACTATGAGGATAATGTAGCATTGTCCGCACGCAACATCCCTGGCGTGAAGTTCGTCGCTGCTGACGGCATCAATGTTCGCGATGTGCTTGTGTATGACAAGCTGATCATCACCAAGGAAGCAGTAGAGAAAGTACAGGAGGTGCTTGCGTAATGAAAAATCCACGCGATATTATCAAGCGCCCGGTTATTACGGAACGTACGAGCGATTACATGGCTGCCAAACGTTATGTGTTTGAAGTAGACCTTCGCGCGAACAAAACCGAAATCAAACAAGCTATCGAACAAATCTTTAACGTAAAAGTAACCGGCGTTAACACAATGCGTGTTGCAGGTAAACCGAAGCGTTATGGCAGACATAGCGGCTACAGACCTGACTGGAAAAAAGCAATCGTTCAGCTGAGCGATGACAGCAAAGAACTTGAGTTCTTTGAAACGTCTGTATAGAAAAGGAGGGAATACAAGTGCCAATCAAAAAGTACAAACCGACCTCTCCAGCTCGTCGTGCGATGTCCGTATCCACATTCGAGGAAATCACGACAAGCACACCGGAGAAATCGTTGCTTGCGCCGCTCTTTAAAAAAGCCGGCCGTAACAACCAAGGTAAAATTACGGTTCGCCACCATGGCGGCGGACATAAACGTAAATATCGTATCATTGATTTCAAACGTACCAAAGACGGTATCGCAGGTAACGTAGCAACGATCGAATACGATCCGAACCGTACCTCGAACATCGCACTGATCCACTACGTTGACGGCGCGAAAGCTTACATTATTGCTCCACAGGGCCTTAAAGTAGGCGATCAAATCGTATCCGGAGCGGACGCGGATATTAAGATCGGCAACGCATTGCCGCTCAAAAATATTCCTGTTGGTACAGTTATCCACAACATCGAACTTAAACCAGGCAAAGGCGGCCAATTGGTTCGCGCAGCCGGTACGGAAGCTCAATTGTTGGGTAAAGAGGAAGACTACGTATCCATTCGCCTGAGCTCTGGCGAAGTTCGTCGCATCCTGAGCACTTGCCGTGCTACAATCGGTTCCGTAGGCAACGGAGATCACGAACTCGTGAAAATCGGTAAAGCCGGCCGTAATCGTTGGCTCGGCAAACGTCCTCAAGTCCGCGGCGTAGTTATGAACCCGAACGATCACCCGCACGGTGGTGGTGAAGGCCGCGCTCCAATCGGACGCAAGTCGCCGTTGTCCCCATGGGGCAAACCGACACTGGGCTACAAAACTCGCAAGAAAAAGAAAGCATCGAGCCAATACATTATTCGCAAACGTACGAAGTAATAACTGCTTGATACAATCCGCGTGAGAGCAGTCTCACGCCAGCGCTTATGCGAAGGGAGGATTCTACATGGGTCGCAGTTTGAAAAAAGGTCCATTCATCGACGGTCATCTGCTTAAGAAAGTCGAGGGCCTGAACGAAACGAACAAAAAGGTCGTAATCAAAACATGGTCCCGCCGTTCGACGATTTTCCCGCAATTCATCGGACACACGATCGCGGTTTACGACGGACGCAAACACGTGCCGGTATACGTGACTGAGGACATGGTAGGACACAAGTTCGGTGAATTTGCACCGACTCGTACTTACAAAGGCCATGCGAACGACGATAAAAAAACGGGCAGACGTTAATTTGCCCTTTATCTATTTTCTAACGAACGAGAGGAGGTTCCCACATGCCAGAAGCAAAAGCGCACGTTAATTTCGTACGTATCGCTCCTCGCAAAGCGCAGCTCGTAGCGGACTTGATCCGTGGCAAGAAGGTTGGCGAGGCGATCGCGATTTTGCGTCACACGCCTAAAGCTGCTTCCCCGATCATCGAGAAGCTGCTTAACTCTGCGATTGCTAATGCCGAGCACAACTACCAAATGGACGTAAACAACTTGGTCGTATCGCAAGTATACGCAAACCAAGGTCCTACTATGAAACGTTTCCGCCCGCGCGCGATGGGTCGCGCAAGCCGGATTAACAAAAGAACCAGCCACATCACCTTGGTGGTATCTGAAAAATAAGGAGGGATAACGTGTGGGTCAAAAGGTAAATCCAGTCGGTCTTCGTGTCGGGATTATCCGTGATTGGGAATCCAAATGGTACGCAGGCAAAGACTTTGGCGATCTTCTTTTGGAAGACGTAAAAATCCGTGAGTACTTGAAGAACAAGCTGAAAGACGCAGCAGTATCCCACATCGAGATCGAGCGCGCGGCTAACCGCGTGAACGTGACGATCCAAACCGCTAAACCGGGTATGGTTATCGGCAAGGGCGGTTCCGAAGTGGAAAACCTGCGTACGGAGCTGGGCAAGATCTCGAAGGGCAAAAAAGTCCACATCAACATCTCTGAAATCAAACAAGCCGATCTGGACGCTATCTTGGTAGCTGAAAGCATCGCACAACAACTTGAGCGTCGCGTATCTTTCCGTCGTGCATTGAAACAAGCAATTCAACGTTCCATGCGCGCTGGTGCCAAAGGGATCAAAACCGCTGTCAGCGGCCGTCTCGGTGGTGCAGAGATCGCGCGTAGTGAAGGCTACAGCGAAGGCACGGTTCCGCTTCATACGCTTCGTGCCGATATCGACTACGGCACAGCTGAAGCACATACGACTTACGGCCGCATCGGCGTAAAAGTATGGATCTACCGTGGCGAAGTCCTTCCTACGAAGAAGAAAGCTCCCCAGGAAGGAGGCAACTAATCATGTTGGTACCTAAACGTGTAAAACACCGCAAGCAACAACGCGGTAATATGAAAGGTCGCGCGAAAGGCGGCACTACGGTTGCTTTCGGCGAATACGGCCTTCAAGCTATTGAACCGTCATGGATCACGAACCGCCAGATCGAAGCGGCTCGTATCGCGATGACTCGTTATATCAAGCGTGGCGGTAAAGTATGGATCAAGATTTTCCCTGACAAACCGATCACTCAAAAGCCTCTCGAGGTGCGGATGGGTAGCGGTAAAGGTAACGTTGAGAAATGGGTAGCTGTTGTTAAGCCGGGCAAAATCATGTTCGAGCTGGCTGGCGTACCTGAAGAAGTAGCTCGTGAAGCAATGCGCCTTGCGGCTCACAAACTGCCTGTTAAAACGAAGTTCGTGAAACGCGAAGAAGTGGGTGGTGAAGCAAATGAAGGCTAGTGAATTTCGCAACCTAACCTCTGTTGAGATTGAACAACAAATCGCCGGTTTCAAAGAAGAGTTGTTTAACCTTCGTTTCCAATTGGCTACGGGTCAACTGGACAACCCGACTCGAATCCGTGATGTGCGTAAGGAAATAGCTCGTGCTAAAACCGTTTTGCGTGAAAGAGAACTCGGAATTACCAGCTAATTATAAACCTTGCACAAAAAAACGATCACGGATGAAGGAAGGAGGCAAAACATGAGCGAACGCAATGCCCGCAAAGTTCAAATCGGCAAAGTGGTAAGCGACAAAATGGATAAAACAATCGTGGTGGCTGTAGAAACTTACAAAAAACATGATTTGTACCATAAACGCATCAAATACACGAAAAAATATAAAGCCCATGACGAGAACAACCAAGCGAAAATCGGCGATACCGTCAAAATCATGGAGACTCGTCCACTATCCAAAGACAAGCGCTTCAGATTGGTTGAGGTTGTCGAAGTAGCCGTTGTACTTTAATGAGCGCAGCAGTGCCCGCATGAATGTCGAAAGGAGGACGTAATCCATGATTCAACCATTTACACGTTTGCGTGTTGCCGACAACTCCGGCGCTAAAGAATTGATGTGTATCCGCGTACTCGGCGGTACTGGCCGTCGCGTTGGCCACATCGGTGATCTGATCGTTTGCTCCGTCAAACAAGCAACGCCAGGCGGCGTTGTCAAAAAGGGTGACGTAGTAAAGGCGGTTATCGTTCGTACGAAGCGTTCGGTTCGCCGTAAAGACGGTTCCTACATCGCATTCGACGAGAATGCTGCCGTAATCGTCAAAGAAGACAAGAGCCCTCGCGGCACTCGTATCTTCGGACCAGTTGCCCGTGAGCTTCGCGATAAGGACTTCATGAAGATCGTATCGCTTGCACCGGAAGTAATCTAAGAACGACAAGATAAAGGCCTGATAGCTTAGCGAGCAGGAGGTGTAACAAATGCCAAGACTGAAAAAAGTATTGGAATCCCACAACAATAAATTGCATGTAAAGAAAGACGATACGGTCATCGTCATTACCGGTAAAGACAAAGGTAAGAAGGGCCGCGTCATCGCAGCTTATCCTCGTGAGAACCGCGTGCTGATTGAGGGAGTCAACATGGTGAAGAAGCATTCGCGTCCTTCCCAAGCGAACCCGCAAGGCGGAATCATCGAGCAGGAAGCTCCAATCCACGTCTCGAACGTGATGCACGTAGATCCGAAGAGCGGCGGCGTAACCCGTATCGGTTACAAAGTGCTGGATAACGGCAAGAAAGTACGGATTGCTAAAAAATCCGGAGCACAGATCGACTAATCGTTATGGTAAGAAAGGAGGTCCATGAACAATGACAGCAAGACTGAAAGGTCGCTTTCTTAATGAAATCACTCCTGCCCTGATGCAGAAGTTCAACTATACTTCGGTTATGCAAGTTCCGAAGATTGAGAAAGTCGTAATTAACATGGGTGTTGGCGAAGCAGTTTCCAACTCCAAAATTCTCGATGTTGCCGTAGAAGAGCTGCGCATCATCTCCGGTCAAAAGCCGGTTGTCACTCGTGCCAAAAAATCCATCGCGGGCTTCAAGCTTCGTGAGAACATGCCGATCGGGGTTAAAGTAACGCTGCGCGGCGAGCGCATGTACCACTTCCTCGACAAGCTGTTCAACATTTCCCTTCCGCGTGTACGTGACTTCCGCGGTGTATCGACCAAAGCGTTCGACGGACGTGGAAACTACACGCTGGGCCTTAAGGAACAGCTGATCTTCCCTGAGATCGAATACGATAAAGTTGATAAAGTACGCGGTATGGACATCGTCATCGTCACGACGGCAAAAACGGACGAAGAATCTCGTGAGCTGCTGACCCAAATGGGCATGCCGTTCACGAAGTAATCCACTTTAGGAGGTGTAATACCCAGTGGCAAAAACTTCGATGAAAGTGAAGCAACAACGCACACCGAAATTCAAAGTGCGCGCTTATACGCGCTGTGAGCGTTGCGGCCGTCCGCACTCTGTTCTTCAAAAGTTTAAAATTTGCCGGATTTGTTTCCGCGAGTTAGCATACAAGGGCCAGATTCCTGGCGTGAAAAAAGCAAGCTGGTAATCAAGCCTAGTTCGGGAAGGAGGTTCACATAAATGGTTATGTCTGATCCGATTGCAGATATGTTGACGCGCATTCGCAATGCGAACGTCGTTCGTCACGAAACAGTGGAGATGCCTGCTTCGAAAGTGAAGAAGCAAATCGCTGAAATCTTGAAGCGCGAGGGCTTTATCCGCGATGCTGAATATATCGAAGACAACAAACAAGGGATTATCCGTATTTTCCTGAAATACGGCCCTAACCAAGAGCGCGTTATCACTGGCCTTAAGCGTATCTCGAAGCCAGGTCTGCGCGTATACACGCAAGCAACTGAGGTTCCTCGCGTGCTTGGCGGACTGGGAATCGCGATTATTTCCACGTCCAAAGGCGTTATGACAGACAAGGAAGCTCGCCAGGTGAAATCCGGCGGCGAAGTCGTCTGCTACGTTTGGTAAGAAATAAGTCAGAAAGACAGGAGGTGTAACAATGTCCCGTATTGGTCGCAAACCAATTGCTGTCCCAGCTGGTGTAACTATCAACTTGGACAACACAATCATTACTGTTAAAGGACCGAAAGGCACGCTTACTCGCGAATTTCACAAGGACATGAAAGTGAATGTAGCGGAGAACGAGATCGTGATCGAACGTCCTTCCGACAATAAATTGCATCGTTCCCTGCACGGAACGACGCGCAGCATTATCGCAAACATGGTGACAGGTGTTACTGACGGCTTCACAAGAAATCTGGAGCTCGTTGGCGTAGGTTACCGTGCTAGCAAATCCGGTGATAAAATCGTGCTTAACGTTGGTTACTCCCACCCGGTTGAAATTGCTCCCGAGAGCAACATCGAGTTCGAAGTGCCAGTCAACACGAAAATTACCGTTCGCGGAATCGACAAAGAGCGCGTAGGCGCTGTTGCCGCTCAAATCCGTGCCGTACGCGAGCCTGAGCCGTATAAAGGCAAAGGTATCAAATACGAAGGCGAGCGCATCATCCGCAAAGAAGGTAAAGCTGGTAAGAAGAAATAAGGAACGTGAGACGTTCCATGCAATAGCTTCCTAAGGCGTTAAGAAAGGAGGAACACAAGCATGATTACGAAAGGCGACAAAAACAAGGCCCGTCTGAAAAGACACCTTCGTGTTCGCAAGAAAATCAACGGCACGGCAGCACGTCCGCGTCTGTCCGTATTCCGTTCCGCCAAACATATGTACGCTCAACTGATCGACGACGTAGCAGGCGTAACACTGGCTGCAGCATCCACTAAGGATAAAGAGCTGGTAGAGGCAATCGGCAACGGCGGCAACGTTGAAGCTGCTGCTAAAGTTGGCGAGCTGATCGCGAAACGCGCTCAAGCAAAAGGCGTAACCGAGGTTGTATTCGACCGCGGAGGTTACTTGTATCACGGCAGAATTTCTGCGCTGGCAACCGCGGCACGCGAAGCTGGCTTGAATTTCTAATCACTCAATAAGGAGGTTAAACGACTTGCGTGTAGATCCTAATACGTTAGAACTGACTGAAAAAGTTGTTCATATCAATCGCGTTGCAAAAGTTGTAAAAGGCGGACGCCGTTTCAGCTTTAGCGCGCTTGTAGTAGTCGGCGACGGCAAAGGCTACGTTGGCGCGGGAATCGGTAAAGCAGGCGAAGTGCCGGATGCGATTCGCAAAGGCATTGAAGATGCGAAGAAAAACCTGATCCACGTTCCACTCGTAGGAACGACGATTCCTCACCTCGTACTTGGTCACTTCGGTGCTGGCGAAGTTCTGCTGAAGCCTGCTTCCGAAGGTACTGGCGTTATCGCCGGCGGCCCGGTTCGTGCGGTTCTCGAGCTGGCTGGCGTAGGCGACATTTTAACGAAATCTCTTGGTTCTTCGAACTCTCTGAACATGGTTAACGCGACGCTGGAAGGTCTGTCCCGTCTGAAACGTGCGGAAGACGTTGCAAAGCTGCGTGGCAAAACAGTCGAAGAGCTGTTAGGTTAAGGAGGGAAATAAGATGGCAAAATTGCAAATCACCCTCGTTCGCAGTTTAATCGGTCGCAACGAGAAGCAACGCGCAACGGTTGAAGCGCTTGGCCTTCGCAAAATTCGTCAATCGGTCGTTCATGACGACAACGTGGCGATTCGCGGCATGGTTAACGCAGTTAACCACCTGGTTAAAGTCGAAGAAGTTTAAATTACGATAATGCAGTACACGAAATAAACAAGGAGGTGCACGAACGATGAAATTGCATGAGTTAGCACCAGCACCAGGCTCGACTGCGGCGCCTAAGCGCAAAGGTCGCGGTATCGGCTCCGGCAACGGCAAAACGGCAGGCAAAGGCCATAAAGGTCAAAATGCTCGTTCCGGCGGCGGTGTTCGTCCTGGATTCGAGGGCGGCCAAAATCCTTTGTACCGTCGCGTTCCGAAGCGCGGTTTCAACAATCCATTCCGCAAGGAGTACGCGATTGTTAACATTGAAGATCTGAACAGCTTTGCTGCAGGGACAGAAGTTACACCAGAGGTTCTTCTTGAGCAAGGAGTTATCAGTAACCCTTTGGCAGGAATCAAAATCTTGGGTAATGGTGAATTGAAAGTAGAGCTCACTGTTAAAGCAAACAAGTTCTCTCAATCTGCGGTAGAGAAAATCCAGGCTGCCGGCGGTAAAACCGAGGTGATCTAATTGTTCACAACCGTGTCCAACATTTGGAAAGTGGCGGATCTGCGTACAAGGATCCTCTTCACGCTTTTCATTCTTTTCATTTACCGGATCGGTTCTTTCATTCCGGTACCGGGAGTAGACAAAACCGTATTCGAGAACATGGATTCGCAAGGCGCTGACTTGTTCGGCTTGCTGAACACGTTCTCGGGCGGTGCGCTCTTCCAATTCTCCATTTTCGCGATCGGTATTACGCCGTATATCACGGCATCGATCATCGTGCAGCTCTTGTCGATGGACGTTATCCCGAAGTTTGCGGAATGGGCGAAGGAAGGCGAAAACGGCAAGCGCAAGCTGGCTCAAATTACGCGTTACGGCACGATTATCCTTGGTTTGGTGCAAGGCTTCGCAACAGCGATTGGCTTCAACCGCTCCTTCGGACTTGAAATGATTCCGGGCGCAAACTTCGTAGACTACTTGGTCATCGCAATCATCCTGACAGCTGGTACAGCTTTCTTGATGTGGCTCGGCGAGCAAATTACGGAGAGAGGTATCGGCAACGGTATCTCCATCTTGATCTTCGCAGCGATCGTAGCCGGTATCCCTGGTCACATCCGCACGTTGTATCAAGATCAATTCATCGATGCGCAAGACCAGCTTTTCTTGAACATCGCGAAGATGGTGCTGATCGTACTCGTGATTATCGCGATCATCGTCGGCGTTATCTTTATTCAGCAAGGTATCCGGAAGATCCCGGTTCAATACGCGAAGCGTGTTGTCGGACGTAAGATGTACGGCGGACAATCGACTCACATTCCAATGAAGGTTAACGGCGCGGGCGTAATCCCGGTTATCTTCGCGGTATCCCTGATCATGTTCCCTGTAACGATTGCCAACTTCTGGTCCACCAAGCCTTGGGCGCAATGGATCATCGACAATATGAACTATGACCGGCCGCTTGGCATGGTATTGTACGTATTGCTGATCATCGGTTTCACCTTCTTCTACACATTCGTGCAAATTAATCCTGTGCAAATGGCAGATCAGATGAAGAAGAACGGCGGTTATATCCCGGGCATCCGTCCTGGCAAGCCGACGTCCGCTTACCTGACTCGCGTTATGTCGCGGATTACGCTCACGGGTGCACTCTTCTTGGCAGCGATCTCCGTATTCCCAGTGTTCTTTGGAGCATTGGCGGGATTACCGCGGTCCGTGCAGCTTGGCGGCACATCGCTCCTCATCGTTGTCGGCGTTGCGCTTGATACGATGAAGCAGATCGAGAGCCAGTTGATCAAACGTCATTACAAAGGGTTTATCAATAAATAACAGCAGGTTCGAAAGCGGGCTGCCGCGCTCTTAAGGCTAGTGCGGTGCGGTGCCCGAACGAGCCTTCCTGCGTTTAAAGCGAGGAACACGGTAATGAACATTTTATTCATGGGCCCCCCGGGAGCCGGCAAGGGTACACAAGCAGAGCGGATCGTAGAAGAGTTCGGCATTCCCCACATTTCGACGGGCGACGCATTTCGTCTTGCGATGAAACAAGGCACGCCGCTCGGTCTGAAAGCGAAGGAATATGTCGATCAAGGTCTTCTTGTTCCGGACGAAATTACGAACGGCATCGTGAAGGAGCGTCTTGCTCTGGACGATTGCGAGAAGGGTTTCCTTCTGGATGGCTTTCCCCGTACGCTGCAGCAAGCCGAAGCGCTTGATGTCATGCTGACGGAGCTAGGCCGGAGCGTCGATCATGTCGTGAACCTGAAGGTTGACCGCGGATTGCTGCTTGCTCGTTTGACGGGCAGACGCATCTGCAAGTCTTGCGGATCGACTTACCATGTACTATTCAACCCGCCTAAGGTCGAAGGCATCTGCGACAAGGACGGCGGAGAGCTGTATCAACGTTCCGATGATACGGAAGAGAAGATGGGCACGCGCCTGGACGAATATACGTCCAAGACGGCTCTGCTTCTTGATTACTACAGCGGTAAAGGTCTGCTGCGCGAAGTCGACGGCGAGAAGGATATCGACGTTGTTACAAGCGATATCGTTTCCTGCCTGAAAGGTACGTTGTAATGATTATTTGCAAATCCGAATCGGAGCTGCGATTAATGAGGGAAGCCGGACGGATCGTTGCGGAAACGCATCGGTTGATGGCAGCAGCAGTAAAGCCGGGCATCACCACAGGTGAGCTTGACCGTATTGCCGAACAGTACATTCGAAGTCAGAATGCCGTTCCTTCCTTTAAAGGTTACAATGGGTTTCCTTCCAGCATTTGCGCTTCTGTAAATGACGAGTTGGTGCACGGATTCCCTGGATCACGCAAGTTGAACGAGGGCGATATAATAAGCATCGACATCGGAGCGCAGTTCGAAGGCTATCATGGCGATTCCGCTTGGACCTATGCGGTCGGGAGCGTGACGCCAGAAGTTCAGAGACTGCTCGACGTGACGGAAGAATCGCTATACGCGGGACTTGCGCTCGTTAAGCCTGATGTCAGGCTTTATACGATATCGCACGCCATCCAGAAGGTTATTGAAGCAGCAGGTTTCTCGGTAGTACGGGAATACGTAGGGCACGGAATCGGCGCGGAACTGCATGAAGAACCGCAAATACCGAACTATGGTATACCGGACAGGGGGCCGCGGCTGAAGCCGGGTATGGTGCTTGCCATCGAGCCGATGGTTAATATCGGAGAACGATATGTACGAACGCTCGAAGACGATTGGACAGTCGTAACGCAAGACGGTTCCTGGTGCGCTCATTTTGAGCACACGGTTGCCGTCACAGAGGACGGCTTTGAAATATTGACCATTCTGCCGCAGCAGTCCGAGGTGTAAGGTGGATGCTCATCCCCGGATTGGTCAGTTCGTCAAAGTACTTCGAGGCAAGGACGAAGACAGTTATGCCGTGGTCATTGCCATTATCGACGACAAGTTCGTCATGATTGCGGACGGCGACAAGCGAAGGTTCGACCAGCCCAAGAAAAAGAACGTTCTGCATCTGATGTTACAGCCTGCCTTTAGTCATGAGGTAATAAGCAGCTTGCAAGAAACAGGCAGAGTGACGAATGCCAAATTACGTTACGCAATTCAGAAGTACGCGCATGCGAAAGGAGAATGACGGTGGCGAAGGAAGACGTCATTGAGGTCGAAGGTACGGTTATTGAGCCGTTGCCGAATGCGATGTTCAAGGTGGAGCTGGAGAACGGTCATCAAATTCTCGCACATGTATCCGGCAAACTTAGAATGCACTTCATCCGCATTCTGACCGGAGACAAAGTGGTTATACAGTTATCGCCTTACGATTTATCAAGAGGGCGCATCACCTATCGGAAGTAACCGCGGTTAGCGGCAAGCTTTTCGAAAGATTCGGGAGGTAATCACAATGAAGGTTAGACCTTCGGTTAAGCCGATTTGCGAGAAATGCAAAGTCATTCGTCGCAAAGGCAACGTTATGGTGATTTGTGAAAATCCGAAACACAAACAAAAACAAGGATAAAAGGAGGGAAATATAGCCCATGGCACGTATAGCTGGTGTAGATATTCCGCGCGACAAGCGCGTTGAAATCGCCCTGACGTATATTTTCGGTATCGGCAAAACGACTTCGCAAAAAATCCTGGCTTCCACGGAAGTTAACCCAGACACTCGCGTTCGCGATCTGACTGAGGATGAGCTGGCTCGTCTGCGCGAAGCCATCGACAAGAATGTTAAAGTGGAAGGCGACCTTCGTCGCGAAATTTCGCTTAACATCAAGCGTCTAACTGAGATCGGCTGCTACCGTGGTCTTCGTCACCGTCGCGGACTTCCTGTTCGCGGTCAACGTACGAAAACAAACGCGCGTACGCGCAAAGGTCCACGTCGTACTGTAGCGAACAAGAAGAAATAAGAAAGGAGGATAATGGACAATGGCTAAACCAAAAAAAGTCGTTCGCACAAAACGTCGCGATCGGAAAAACATTGACACTGGCGTGGCTCACATTCGTTCGACGTTCAACAACACGATCGTTACGATCACAGACCCGCATGGTAATGCAATCTCTTGGGCAAGCTCCGGCAACCTTGGTTTCAAAGGTTCCCGTAAAAGCACGCCGTTCGCAGCTCAGATGGCTGCCGAATCCGCAGCGAAAGCGGCTATGGAGCATGGCATGAGAACTGTCGAAGTTATGGTTAAAGGACCTGGCGCTGGCCGCGAGGCGGCGATTCGTTCGCTGCAGGCTGCTGGATTGGAAGTTAACCTCATTAAGGATGTAACCCCAGTTCCGCATAACGGATGCCGTCCACCGAAACGTCGTCGCGTATAGTTAGATCCACTGTGGTATCAAATGACTGCAACTTGTGAATAATGGTTGTGAAGGTTTGGCATACTACGAGATTTGACATAAATAACGACAAGGTAACGGAGCGACGTTTGAAGGAGGGTACTATTTGTGATTGAGATCGAAAAGCCGAAAATCGAAACCGTAGAGCTGAATAACGAGGGCACTTACGGACGTTTCGTGGTCGAGCCGCTGGAACGCGGATACGGCACGACGCTTGGAAATTCGCTTCGCCGAATTTTATTGTCGTCTTTGCCTGGCGCGGCGGTGACGTCGGTTCAAATCGACGGCGTGCTGCATGAGTTTTCTACGGTTCCCGGAGTGATTGAAGACGTAACGGAAATCATTCTGAACCTGAAAGGCCTCTCGCTGAAGATACACTCCGACGAGGAAAAAGTGTTGGAGATCGACGCGGAAGGCGAAGGGAACGTAACAGCGGGCGACATTCGAGCTGATAGCGATGTCGAAATTTTAAGCCCTGATCTTCACATTGCGACCTTGGCCTCCGGAGCGCGGCTCCATATGCGGATTTTTGCTAATCGGGGACGCGGTTACGTGCAAGCGGACCGGAACAAGAGCGACGATCAACCGATTGGCGTCATCCCTGTCGATTCGATATACACGCCCATTACTCGGGTTAATTACAGCGTAGAAAACACACGCGTCGGCCAAGTCACCAACTATGACAAGCTGACGCTTGAAGTTTGGACGGACGGCAGTATTCGCCCTGAAGAGGCCGTTAGCCTCGGCGCTAAGATTTTGACCGAGCACTTGGACTTGTTCGTTGGATTAACGGATGAAGCCAAAGATGCCGAAATCATGGTTGAGAAGGAAGAGGACAAAAAAGAGAAAGTTCTGGAGATGACTATTGAGGAACTGGATCTGTCCGTACGTTCATATAACTGCTTGAAGCGTGCCGGCATCAACACCGTTCAAGAGCTGATCACGAAATCCGAAGAGGATATGATGAAGGTTCGTAACCTGGGCCGCAAATCCTTGGAAGAAGTTCAAGAGAAGCTTGAAGAGCTGGGTCTTGGCCTGCGCATGGAAGAGTAGTCTTGTAATCAGACAGCAATGTTAAACGCAAAGCAAGGGAGGGGAAAACAAAATGGCATATCAAAAATTGGGCCGTGACGCAAGCGCGCGGAAAGCATTGTTCCGCGATCTCGTAACGGATTTGTTCCTGTATGAGCGCATCCAAACGACTGAAGCCAAAGCGAAAGAGGTTCGTTCTATCGCTGAGAAGCTGATCACGAAAGCGAAAAAAGGTGATCTGCACGCTCGTCGTCAAGTTGCTGCATTCGTACGTCGCGAGACTGTTGACGGCGAACAAGACGCAATCCAAAAGCTGTTCTCCGAACTGGCAACTCGTTATTCGGAGCGCGCAGGCGGATACACGCGTATCCTGAAGCTTGGACCGCGTCGCGGTGACTCCGCGCCTATGGTTTACCTTGAGCTGGTTGACCGCGCGTAGTTTATAAATGGTAATGGAACTTTGATTAAAAGGAAGGGTGGCCCTCGAGGCCATCTTTTTTTTACCACAATAGAATTTATAAGTTTTCGAGCATTCGAAAACCGAAATTCTATTTGGCGATAAATCCTACCTCTAAACGCGGTCGCTCATCTCTGAAAGACCTCGATAGGGGATTTCTCATTGCAACGGGACTATCGAAGAACGGGGAGGAGAGGCATGCGCAACATCGGCGTGAAAGTTAGTTATGACGGAAGCGGATTTAACGGCTTCCAATCGCAGCCATACGGAAGAACCGTTCAAAACGAAATCGAGAAAGCGATTCGCCACCTTACGGGCGAAGAGATTGTCATAATCGGTTCGGGACGGACGGATGCCGGCGTTCACGCCATGGGCCAGGTTTTCAACTTTCATACGGCTTCGACGATTCCAACGGAGCGCTGGGCGATCGCGCTGAATACGAGGTTGCCGAAGGACATCGTTATTCTGGAGGCGTGGGACGTCCCGCTTGAATTCCATTCTCGTCGTTCCGCCAAACGGAAGACGTACCGTTACTCGATCGACTTAAATAAGTTTCCTGACGTATTTATGAGGCCCTATAGGTTTCATCATCCGACAAAGTTGAATATTGCCGCGATGGAGGAAGGGCTGGCTTACCTGGTAGGCAGACATGACTTTACATCGTATACATCGATTCACTCCACCAAACCTCACCATATTCGTACGATCTATGAAGCTAGCTTCCAATTGGAGGAAGGTGCGCTTCATATGTACATTACGGGTAACGGGTTCTTATACAATATGGTGCGCGTCATTATGGGAACGCTGCTGTGGGTGGGGCAAGGCAAGTTGAAGCCGGCCGATATGGGGCGGATTCTGGAAGGCAAGTCTCGTTCGCTTGCCGGACCTACGGCGATGGCGCACGGATTAACGCTGGTAGACGTAGAGTACGGCGGGTGGAGCGCGCCAGAACCTCTGGATGATCATGAAAGTGATTTTCGAGACGAGGATGAGGAGTAGGGGCTGGTCTTTGACGGAGTCGTAGCGGTCAGATTGGGAGACCTTCGCCGGCATGAAGAAGGGACAGCCTCGAGGGGGAGACTGTCCCTATAGGTTGGATCGGATTATCTCAAAATAATATCGCCGGAGCCGGTGCGTACGGTAAGCTTATGCTCGCCGCTTCCGAAAGCGCCGTTCACTTCCCGTTCTCCGTTCTTGCCCTGCTCGTTGAATCCGTTCATGCGGACGATGGCGTCGCCGGAGCTGGTGCGGAATTGCACGGCAAGCGACTCCGGCTCATGATCAAGCGAGATAAGTATATCGCCGCTTCCTGCCTTCAGATCGACATCGTGGTTGATCGTCGAGGTGTCCAATGTAATGTCGCCGGATCCCGTCAGGCCTTGGAGCGCGCCAGATCCATCCTCTAAGGAAACATCGCCGCTGCCGACATTGAATTTGAGTTTTTCCGCTTGGTAACGTTCCAGTTCCACATCGCCGCTGGCGGTATCAAGTTTTATAGACTGTGCAGTAATATCCTTGAGCTTGATGTCGCCGCTAGTTGCTTTTAATTCAAGCTCAGCGGAAGCTGATATCGATTGAACCTCGATGTCGCCGGAATTCGTTCGGAGCTCGACGGTTTCGAAGTCGGAGGAGCCAAGCTCGATGTCGCCGCTGTTTAGCTTGGCGGTTAACGTGCCCCAGGACTTCTCCGGCAGTTCGACGGTCAGCTTAACATTGGACCAATGGAATCCGAACCTGAAGCCACGATCCGATTGCAACGACAGATTCAGCGTATCGCCGTCTTGGTCTGCCTTGAGCAGCAAATCATTGGCAACACGTTTCGTAGCGCGTCCTTCTAAGGTTACTATAACTTCGTCTGAATGGCCTCGGACGATATTTACATCCAGGCTGCTGGAGTCGATGGCGATGTTCGATAATTCGTTAGAAGAGAATGTCCGCTCGTCATGGACCGGTTTGGTAAACCCGGAGAACAGGCTTCCAAACGAGGTATTGCCTTGATTGAAGAACAGGTAGACAAGCGCGATCGCTCCGAGGAGTACGAGCAGCGTACCGAGTGCTTTGTTTGGTTTCATTATAAACGCTCCTTGCATATTGGCTTGGATTCGCCGCATCGATCCGTGACGATTCCGATGTTCTTATTGTAACAATGGAGATACCAAGAAGAAACAGCCTGCTGGCTTACCCGAAGACTGGCCTTAGGTCCAGCATGGGGAGAACGTGAAGCAAAGAGAATTGCAAATACGGCTTGCACTTCCCTATTATTTATAGTAGAATATAACTTGTGCTTTCTTAGTGGCTCTCCCACAGCCCCGACTAAGAATGGCCATCCAAATGCAAGTTCCAACCATGAATAACAAACCAACGGCAACGTTGTTATAAAACGATTAATGTAAGAGAATTAAGGAGGATCATCCATGCGTACCACCTATATGGCTAAGCCGAATGAAGTCGAACGTAAATGGTTCGTCATCGATGCGGAAGGCAAAACGCTCGGACGTCTGGCTAGCGAAGCTGCAAGCCTGATCCGCGGCAAACACAAACCGCAATTTACGCCTCACATCGACACTGGCGATTTCGTTGTTATCATCAACGCTTCGAAAATCGTTCTGACAGGCAACAAAATGGCTGACAAAAACTACTACCGTCACTCCATGTACACAGGTGGCTTGAAAGTCACTCCTGCACACGAGATGTTGAAAAACAAGCCAGAGCGCATGATGGAGCTGGCTGTGCATGGCATGTTGCCTAAGAACCGTCTGGGCAACAAAATGAAACTTAAGCTGAAAGTCTACGCAGGTGCGGAACACCCACATCAAGCCCAAAACCCTGAAGTCTACGAGCTTCGCGGCTAATAAAGAGGAGGACAAGTTTCATGGCTCAAGTGCAATACTATGGAACAGGTCGTCGTAAACACTCTGTTGCACGTGTACGTCTCGTGCCGGGTGAAGGACGAATCATTGTTAATAAACGCGATTTAAACGAATATTTCGGTCTGGAAACGCTGAAGCTGATCGTTAAACAACCGCTTAACCTGACTGACACATTGTCCAAGTACGATGTATTGGTTATTGCTAACGGCGGCGGCATGTCCGGTCAAGCTGGCGCAATCCGTCACGGTATCTCCCGTGCTCTGCTCAAAGCAGACCCTGAGTTCCGTCCGTCCCTTAAGCGCGCAGGCTTCCTGACTCGCGATCCGCGCATGAAAGAACGTAAAAAATAC
Organism: Paenibacillus sp. MY03; assembly: GCF_002165585.1. NCBI lineage: Bacteria > Bacillati > Bacillota > Bacilli > Caryophanales > Paenibacillaceae > Paenibacillus > Paenibacillus sp. MY03. The sequence goes on from NZ_MXQD01000033.1 coordinate 116,806, forward strand.
GGTCTTAAAGCGGCTCGTCGCGCTCCACAGTTCTCGAAACGTTAATATGACGAAATACCATCTTTGCTACATGCAAAGATGGTATTTTTTTTGCCCGGACAAGCGCGAAGCTGTCACTTCGAAAACTTTTTCTCATATTGGTGGAAAGAAGGATTGAACATTTGGCTTGAAAGTACTATAATCGATAATACAGACCAATTTACTTGGAATTAAAGACGGAGGTAACGACCAATGAATTTGTTTGAGAAAGAAGCGCTTATTGCGCAGAAGGCTGTAGAACTCGAGAATGCATCGCCGGAAGACATTATCCGATTCGCCGTCGAGACTTTCCCGAATATTACGTTCGCGTGCAGTTTCGGTGCGGAGGACGTCGTGCTGGTTGATATGCTTCAGAAGATTAGCCCGAAGACAGACATCTTCTACTTGGATACGGACTTCCACTTCAAGGAAACGTACGAGACGCGCGACCGAATCGCGGAAGCTTATCCTGGCATTCCATTCGTGGAAGTGAAACCGGAGATTACTCCTGAAGAGCAAGCAGAGCAGTTCGGGGAACAACTGTGGAAGAGCGACGCCAACAAGTGCTGTGACATTCGCAAGGTACAGCCGCTGACGAAGATTCTGTCCAAATACGAAGCGTGGATCACGGGAATCAGACGTGATCAGGCTCCAACACGCGCTAACGCGAAGAAGATCGAATATGACGTGAAGTTCGGACTCGTAAAGTTTAATCCGATCGCACATTGGACGTCTGACGATGTATGGAATTACATCCGCGAGAATAACGTTGTATACAATCCGCTTCACGATAATCATTATCCAAGCATTGGCTGCGAGTATTGCACGCGTCAAGTTATGCCTGGCGAAGACCCGCGCGCAGGACGCTGGTCGGGGCAAGAGAAGACGGAGTGCGGTTTGCACAAGTAAGATAATATAGAATCAATATTTTAAATAAGGGTTCAAAATGTTCGCTTTTCAGCACCAAGAAGGTTGTACGAAACCGGGAAATGAGAAGCGGAGCATAGCTGTAAGCTATGTGAGCATCGGAATGACTGGTTGAGTGCAAGATACGACGCCGAATAAGCATCACTGAATAGGCTTCGTGATCAAAAGCGTACATTTTGAACTTCCATTTGAACTTCCATTATAGGAGGCATTATCCCATCATGAGTCAAATTGCTCCCCATGGCGGCGAATTGGTCAATCGAATCGCAGCCGGCGAACAACGCGAAGCGCTTCTGGCAGAAGCCGCAAATCTTAATACCATCATCATTAACACATGGACGATCTCTGACCTGGATTTGATCGGAGTAGGCGCATTTTCCCCGCTTACAGGTTTCCTGGGTGAAGCCGATTACCATGCCGTTGTCAGCCAAATGCGCCTGTCGAACGGAACGGTATGGAGTATTCCGATTACGCTGTCTGTAAGTGAAGCGAAGGCTGCCGAGTTAAAGACTGGCGAACGCGCCGCGCTCGTTGGCGAAGATGGCATCACTTATGGCATTATCGATGTAGAGAGCGTTTATATGGTCGATCAGAACATAGAAGCGGTCAAGATCTTCAAAACGGACGACCTCGCTCATCCAGGCGTTCAGAAGCTGTTTGAGCGCTCGAATATTTACGTAGGCGGCTCCATTACGGTATTGAACCGTCCGCAACCGGAAAAGTTCCAAGAGTTCTATTACGATCCGTCGGAGACACGCCGTTTGTTCGCGGAAAAGGGGTGGAAGACGGTTGTCGGCTTCCAGACGCGCAACCCGGTTCACCGCGCTCATGAATACATCCAGAAGACGGCTATGGAGATCGTAGATGCGCTTTTCCTGAATCCGCTTGTCGGCGAGACCAAGTCGGATGACGTGCCTGCCAACGTACGAATGAAGAGCTATCTGGCGCTTCTGGAGAACTACTATCCGCAGGACCGTGTGTTCCTGGGCGTATTCCCGGCAGCGATGCGTTATGCGGGACCACGCGAGGCGATCTTTCATGCGATCGTCCGCAAGAACTATGGCTGCACGCACTTTATCGTCGGCCGCGATCATGCCGGTGTAGGCGACTACTATGGCACTTACGAGGCGCAAGAGCTGCTGAAGACGATTCCTGCCGAAGATCTCGGCATTACGCCGTTGTACTTCGAGCACAGCTTCTTCTGCAAGGCTTGCGGCAATATGGCTACAACGAAAACTTGCCCGCACGACAAGGAGCAGCATCTGACGTTGTCCGGCACGAAGGTGCGCGCGTTGCTTCGCGATGGCGTCTGCCCGCCGACAGAGTTCTCCCGTCCTGAAGTGGCGAAGATTCTGATCGAAGGCATGTCGGAACAGCCTGTAGGTTAAAGGAAAACGTTCGTATATTACCGCCTGTCAGTTGCATGTATAACGCATTCTTCAAGTAATATCGCACATGGCAACGTCCGCTTTCTTCGGAAGGCGGGCGTTTTGTCGTTCGTACCAATGATTGAATCAAAAAAATACACGCATAGGGTCAAAATTTGACCCGTCGCAGGGATACCCGCTCTTCTATGATGGATAGGTAAGTTTCGGAATATTCATCATTTGGAGGGAGGATTACCTTGAGAACTGCAACGAGAAAGCTTTCTATGCTGCTGGTGCTCTGTATGCTGACAGGTCTGTTCGGAGCGATACCGGGCTCCGCTACCGAGGATGACGAGAATCTGTTCTCCAACGGCGGATTTGAGCTTGTAACCGCAACTGGAGCGGCGACCTGGAACGGAGGGCAACGTCCGGAAGATTGGACTTTATGGCGGGCCAGCGGTAATGCCGACATATCGGTTACCGATCAGGTCCGTTATTCGGGGCAATACGCCGCGCAGATCGTGCACGGCGCGTCAAGTCGTACGGCGTTGACGACAAACGCTCGTGTCGAGAGCGACCAGCGTTACCGATTGAGCGCATGGATCAAGACGGAGGAAGTCACGTCCGCTCTAGGTGCATTCATCCGTACGCAATATTACAAAACGTTAAACGGCGTTGACGGAAGCACGACTCACGAGAAGGTAAGCGATGGTCCGTCGACGGAACGGATGCGAGGTACGAATGACTGGACAAAGCTCGAAGTATTGGTAACCGTGCCTGCAGATGCCAGATACCTCGTCGTAGAACCGTTTTTCGAAACCGGTCTGGGGAAAGTCTGGTTCGACGAACTGCGGCTGGAAGCATGGGATGGACCGACGGGCTTGAAGCTGCAGCCTGAAGCGACGGCTTTAAATGTCGGAGACACCCAGCTCTTGACGCCGATATTTACGCCAGAAGGAGACTCTGTACCGCTGCAATGGCAATCGTCCAATGAAAACGTAGCGGCTGTTCTGAATGGATCCGTTACGGCAATCGCGAATGGAAGCGCTGTTATTACGGCAACCGGAGCTGACGGATTGCTGCGCGCCCAAGCCGCAATAACGGTCGAGTCTACGGAAACGGTCGCCGCATACAGCGAGCTTACGCAAAGATGGTTGGACAAGCTGACGGGCGTAACGCTTCTTCCGCCGGATGATTCCGATGCCGCTGCATTCCTGACTGCGCTGGCAGAGAAGGTTTCTAATGAAGACGGAACCGGAAGTTGGGATTTGCTGAATACGGCTCCCGATGCCGAATATTTGTGGAATGGCGGCATCCGCAGCAATAATGCCGATTCCGCGGTTATGAGCCGAGCTTATTCGACGATCAGGGAGATGGCTGTCTCTTATGCAACCCCGGGTTCGCTATATTATAACAATGCGGAGCTGGCGGCAGATATCGTACGGGCGATGGAATGGATGCACACCCATCAGTATAACGAAAACAAAACAATCGTTGGCAATTGGTATGATTGGGAAATTGGCACGCCGCAAGCCCTGATGGATTTGAACGTGCTCATGTACGACGTGCTGACCGCAGAGCAGCGGGAGCGTTATATGAAAGTGATCGACAAATTTGTGCCCGATCCAAAGAAAAGGGTGCAAAATGCCAATGTCATCGAGGTTGGCGCCAATCTGCTCGATAAAGCTCTTGTTGTTGTGCTGCGCGGCATTGTCGGAGAGCGCGGCGACAAGATTGCGCTGGGCGGAGGCGTTCTGCCGGATGAATTCGAATATGCGACTAGCGGCGACGGCATCTATGCGGACGGCTCGTTGATCCAGCATTACAATGTCGCGTATTCCGGCGCTTATGGCAGCGTGTTGGTCGGACGGGTAACCGATCTGCTGTATTTGCTTGACGATTCGCCTTGGCCTATTGATGATCCCCGTCTTTCCCGCGTATACAATTGGCTGGAAGACAGCTTCGAGACGTTAATTTACGACGGGGCCATTATGGACAATGTCAAAGGCAGAAGCATTGCGCGTCAGCAGGATTCGGATCATCTGGCGGGACGGGGAGTTATCCGGACGTTTGCCCGTCTGGCCCAGTTTGCGCCGGAGCCTTATGCGAGCCAGATGAAAAGCGCGATCAAGGAATGGGTGACGAAGGATACCAGCTTCGACAATTATTACGAGGGAGTGGGGCTGTACGACGTTGCCGCTCTGAAAGCGATCGTGAACGATCCGGGCGTAGCGCCTCGCGGCGAATTGATTAAACATCAACAATTCTCCGCGATGGATCGTATCATGCATCTGCGTCCGGGCTTCGGCTTCTCGGTCAGCATGTTCTCCGATCGTATCTCCGCCTTTGAATTCGGGAACGGTGAGAACAAGACGGGCTGGTATACCGGGATCGGGATGACCACTCTGTATAACAGCGATATCAAACAATACAGCAACGATTATTGGCCGACCGTGGACATGTTCCGTCTACCTGGGACGACGACGGACGGTTATGCGATTGCCCCCGCCGCATGGGGAGCTTATATGAACGGCAAAGACTGGGTCGGCGGCGCATCGATCGATGAGCTGTACGGAGTCGCGGGGATGGATTTTGCCTTAGGACAAAGCACCGGCAGCAAGCTGCAGGGCAAAAAATCCTGGTTTATGTTCGATGATGAAATCGTGGCGGTCGGCTCGGGCATTACAAACACCGATTCCCGCAAAGTCGAAACGATTGTGGAAAATCGCCAGTTAAATGAACAAGGCAGCAACAAGCTGATTGCGGATGGCGAGGCCATGTCCACGGAAGCAGGCTGGCAAGCGCAATTGTCCGGCATTAGCTGGGCGCATCTGGAAGGCAATACTTCAGGCTCCGATATCGGTTACTACTTTCCGGGGAAAGCGGATATTACGGGCAAACGCGAGGCAAGAACCGGCTCGTGGCGAAATGTGAACGACAGCGGTTCGACGGAGCCGATCACACGCCATTACGCCAGCCTTGCTTTCGATCATGGCACAGCGCCGCGCAACGAGTCTTACTCGTACGTGCTGTTGCCTGGCTTTGAAGCGGAACAAACGGAGAGCTACAGCGGGCATCCGGATATTGAAATTATTAGCGACAGCTCCAATGTGCATGCGGTGCGCGAGAGCGGGCTCGGTCTGACCGCATTCAACTTCTGGACAATGGATACAGCCGACTTCGTTCGCAGTTACCAGCCGGCATCGGTCATCGTGAAGGAGGATGGAGAGAAACTGACCATCGCCGTCTCCGACACGACTCAGAAGCAGGACAAGCTGGTGCTCGATGTAGGCAAGGCCGTGCTGGAACAACTGGAGGCAGACTCCGGCATCCGGGTGACCCAGACGGAGCCGTTCCTGAAGCTTGAGGTGGATACTGCAGGAGCGCTTGGAGGCACGCGGACCGTAAGCTTCCGTTATGACGCTTCGCAAACTCCGGATATCGGGACTGACGAACCGGAGGTTGGCAAGCAGGAAATTGTATATGTGTCGGAAGATACGTATACCAATGCCGGCAGCAAGGCGGCGCAGAACTTTGGATCGGTTGGTTATCTGAATGTCAAGAAGGGCGTAGGAGACTACTTGCGTCAAACTTGGCTGAAGTATGATATTAGCCATCTCGAAGGCCCGATCCAATCAGCCAAACTGATCGTTTACGGGAAAACCAATGATTCTCGTTCCACGGAAACGGAAATTACCGTTCACGGAGCCGCTTCCGATGACTGGAAAGAACAGGAGCTTACCTGGAATACGATGCCGGCTGTCGGGGGCGAGCTCGACCGGACCCTTATTGACGGACCGGATGACTGGCGGGAGCTCGATGTAACCGGCTTCGTGCGCGGGCAACTCGCTGGTGATGGAGTCGTCAGTCTGGTCCTGCAGGGTACGAACGACTATACGGTGGAAATTCGCGGCAAGGAAAATCAAGGCGGGGTGTACAAATCGTATTTGCTAATCACGTTCGCAGCCGCCGAAGGCGATCTGAACGGCGATGGCGAGCTGACGCTTGGCGACCTGTCTATTGCTTCGGCCCATTACGGTTCAAGCAAGAACAGTCCCGGATGGGACGGCATCAAGGCTGCGGACCGGAACGGCAACGGGAAAATCGACGATGCCGATTTGCAATGGTACGGTTCGCGATTGCTGAGTGGAAGTCCATCTGAAAGGGGAGCTGGAAAGAAGTGAAATCGGGCAAACTGCGAACGGGTCTCATTATTACGACGATATTGTCATTGGTGTTTACGCTGCTGCAGCCGACTCCTGCAGCTGCCGCGCAGCAGTCGGAAAAGCTTGGCGAGCTGCGTCTGAAATGGTTCGATTTCCTGACTGGCGGTACAGATATCGATCTGCAGGACGAAGATATTAAACGTGCCGCTCAGGCGAACGCGGCTAAGGTGACCAATGAGTCTGGCACCGGGGCGTGGGATACGATGAACAAACAAGAAGGTCGTTCATCCTTGTGGGCGGACTACAACAGCACAACCAATTCGAGTCATATCACGAATTCCTACAATCGATTAAAGGATATGGCGATTGCGTTTGCGACGCCTGGAACGGAGTTGCATAAGGATACCGGGCTGCGGGATGATATCCTCGCGGGCATCGATTGGATGTATCAGAATCGCTACAACGTAACCAGAGCTTCATACAACAACTGGTGGGATTGGGAGATCGGAGCGCCGCTTGCGCTTGCCGATATCGTCACGCTGATGTACGACGATTTGAGCGAAGAGCAGATTACGGCTTATACGAGCACGATCGACCGTTTTGTGCCTAATCCGGACAAAAGATTGATCGGCGCACCCGGATTGACGGAGACGGGAGCCAATCTGATGGACAAAGCGCTGGCTGTCGTGCTGCGCGGCATTCTGGGGAGCAACGAGGCCAAAATCGCGCAGTCGCGCGACGCGCTCGATTCGGTGTTCCCTTATGTGAGCGGCGGCGATGGCTTTTATAAGGACGGTTCGTTCATTCAGCACAACAATATCGCATACACGGGAAGCTACGGAAGCGTGCTGCTTGGCAATATGGGCAAGCTGCTGACTCTTCTGGCCGATTCCGACTGGCCGGTCGACAGTCCGGGTTTTGAGAATGTGTGGAATTGGGTGACCGACTCGTTCGAGCCGGTCATCTATAACGGGCATATTATGGAGATGGTTAGCGGCAGGGCGGTTTCACGCTATAACAATAATACAAGAGGCGCGGTTTGGACGATTCTGCGGTTGTCTCAGTTCGCGCCGGAAGAAGAAGCACAGCGCTACAAGGAGATGGTAAAGGAATGGCTCCTTGCGGATCAGTCTGTTGCAAATCCGTATGAAGGCGTGCCGATTCGCGACATCGTGGCGCTGAAGAAATTGCTGAACGACGATTCGATTGAACGTCGCGGCGGATTGGCCCGCAACTATGCGCTCACGGCCATGGATCGTATCGTACATTCGCGCGAGGCGTTTACTTTCGGAATCAGCATGTCTTCTACACGCATTGCCAACTACGAAGGCAGCACGAACGGCGAACATACGAAGGGCTGGTATACAGGCGACGGCATGACGTATCTGTACAATCAGGACGCCGGTTATTATCGGGACGGCTTCTGGCCGACGATTGATCCGCTGCGACTCGCGGGTGTCACTTCGGACGGCAAGCAGCGCACCGCAACCAGGACGACAAGCTCTACTTGGGTCGGCGGTTCGTCGCTGGACAAGGCGTACGGCGCGGCAGGCATGGATTTGTCTCCGCCCGGCAGCGATCTGAGAGGCAAGAAGTCGTGGTTTATGTTCGATGATGAAATTGTGGCGCTTGGCGCCGACCTGACGACCGGAACGCCAAGAACGGACGGGAAACAGGTCGAAACGATCGTCGAGAACCGGATGATTGCATCGGCGGACGAGAATGCGCTGACTGTCGACGGTGAGATGATGCCGGCACAGTCCGACTGGTCGGAGAAACTAAGTCAAGTACAGTGGGCACATATTGCGGGTACGTTGCCGGGGGCGGATGTCGGCTACTATTTCCCGGGGGGATCGGATGTTAGCGCGCTGCGCGAGACGCGAAGCGAAGCGTGGAGCTCGATCAATCCTTCGGGGCCGACGACTCCGCTTACGCGCAATTATTTGAGCCTGGCTGTCGAGCACGGCGCGAAAGCGACGGCTGCGGAGTATGCTTATGTACTGCTTCCGGGCAAAAATACCGGGGATACGAACATGTACAGCGAAAATCCGGATATTCGCATCCTGAGCAATACCGCCGCAATGCAGGCGGTGCAGGAGACGAAGCTTGGCGTTACGGGCATCAACTTCTGGCGGGCCGGGGAAACGGAGCAAGTACGCGCCTATCAGCCCGCTTCCGTGATGGTGAAGGAAGAAGGAGACGAATGGACGGTTGTGGTTTCCGACCCGACGCAAGCACAAGCCAAAGTGAGAGTAGAGCTGGCGGCAGTCGCGCTGGAACAGCTTGAGGCCGATTCGACGGTTACGGTCTTGCGCTCTTCGCCGTCCGTGTTGCTGGAGGTGGCGACCGCGGGTACGAAAGGCGCCAGCCATACGGTCAAGCTGAAGGTAGATCCGGACGCCGATACCGACTTGCCTGTCGAGGAAGGAGTTTCCCCGGATCCGGAAGCGGTGATCCGAGTGGATGTGACCGCGGATGCTTATGTCAATGGCGGAGCCAATGCCGCTGTCAATTATGGAAATACAGGTTACTTGAACATTCGTAACGGCACGGGTTTATATGACCGCAGAACGTATCTGAAATACGATCTTTCCACGCTGAGTTCCGAAGTCGAACGCGCTTATCTTTATGTCTACGGCAGAGTGAACGACAGCGCGGGAGGCACTGCGAACATAGGCGCTTATGCCGTGGAGGATGACAGCTGGACGGAAACCGGCCTGAATTATAACAATAGGCCGGCCGAAGGCGCTCGCATGGACGACGTAACCTTCAACGCGACTAATGAGTGGAGAAGCTTCGATGTGACGTCGTTTATGAATCAGGAGCTCCTGTCCAATGAAACGGCGACGGTTATGCTGCGCCAATTCGATGGCGACAAGAGCTCGGAAATACGAAGCCGCGAGAATGAAAGCGGCACTTACCGATCGTATCTGGAGTTGCTGATGAAGGATGAGGTTGCGCCAACAACGACCGTTCGTTTTGAAACGGATGCGGAATCGGCCGGCCTGGATGGTCAACCGGTAACGCTGCTGGTTGACGCCAGAGACAACGAGGGCGGCTGGGGCGTATGGCGCACGCAGTACCGCATCAATGGCGGAGGCTGGATGACGGTGGATGCGGGCCGGATCGTACTGCAAGGCGACGGCAGCTATAGGGTGGAATACCGCTCCACCGACAAGGCGGGCAATGTGGAGCAAACGAAACAGCTTGCCGTTATTACGATCTCTACTCCGACCGCAGAGCTTGTCGGACCGGAGCAAGCGGTCGCCGGCGAATCGATCGAAATCATGTATCGCATGAACACTGGTTTGAATCATTTGTACGCAAGCGAATTTGTAGTGGAGTATGATTCGGAAAAGTTGATCTTCGATTCTGCCGAAGCCGCTCAGCAGCACATCATTGTGGCCGGTCTGGCCAATGAACCGGGCCGTCTCGGCGTAATCGTGGCCGGGCTTGGCCAGCCGCTTGGCGGAAATGAAAATTTGGTCAAGCTTGTGTTCAAAGCAGCATCGGTCGAAGAAACGGCAACGACGCGACTTGAAGTTGTCGAAGCACAAGCAGCGGACCGCACCGGCAAGGAGCTGACGCTGCGTCCGACTTCGATTGCCGTCACCGTCAAGGCGCAGACGGAGGAACCGGGCACGGGGGAACCTGGCACCGGGGAACCTGGAACGGGTGGACCAGGTACAAGTGATCCAGGTACAAGCGAACCAGGAACAGGCGGACCGGGTACGGGTGAACCGGGTTCGGAAGAGCCAGGAACAGACGAACCGGGTACGGATGAGCCGCGCGAATGGTCGGATGTGCAAGGACATTGGTCGGAGAGCGTAATCAAGGAGGCAGCCAAGCTGAATTGGCTGAATGGTTATCCTGACGGTACGTTCCGTCCTGACAAGGCGATGACCAGAGCGGAGTTCGCCGTATTGGTGGTCAGGGCGCTCGGACTGAACAAAGCGAATACACTGGCCTTTGCGGACACGGAGCAATTGCCGGAGTGGGCGCGCGATGCGATTGCCATTGGCGTAACCAATGGATTTATCGCCGGATACGAGGATAACACATTCCGCGCGAACCGTCCGATTACCCGCCTGGAGATGGCGGTCATGATCGCCAGAGTGCTGGAGTTGACACGCAGCAAGCAGACGGAGCATGTGTTTGCCGATGCCGGCGACATACCGGCATGGGGGCGTGACAGCGTTGCCGCCGTATTCGAGAACGGACTGTTCCAAGGTAAAGGAGGCAATCGCTTCGTGCCGAATGCAGGAGCAACCAGAGCCGAGGCGGTAACAGTCCTTCTGCGCGCGTTGAATCGGAAGTAGCAAAAACAATCGCGATTCATACGGTATCGGAAACAGGGAAGCCTTCAATTCCATTTCATAGTGGGATTGGGGCTTTTCCTTTTCTTGAAATATAGGAAAGTATATGATCTCGCCTTACTTTCTCTATATTTCTCGGAACGAAACGCGCCCCGCCACCAAAGGACGGCGACAGCCGTTTCACCTTGAGCGAAAAAGCGGAAACGATGGGGAAAAGGTAAAAATAGTGCACGTATCAACCAAAAATTCCGCCTGCCAACACCCCCTGCGATGCTTATCCTAAAGTTGCCAGAGTTATATCAATAGCCGGTACCCGGCGTCATTGGTATAATTTTTGCATAGAGTGAGAGTTCAAAAAGTTCGGTTTCAGTATAAATGCGGATTTTTTGATCAACCTCTTAAAGGGAAAAGAGGCGATTGGCTTGTTTAGAAGTACTTACTATCGCAGAATTCAGCTGTCTTTTCTATTGTTAATCGGGCTGCCTATCGTGACGATGTCGATCGTTTCCTTTATTGTCATTCGGCAAAACATGGTAGAGAAGCTGCAGATGAGCAATGACAATTTGCTTAACGTGATGGCTGCCGAGATTGAAAAAACGATTGACGATATTAGTTTTTCTTCGCATTTTATGGTCAATGACAGCAGCTTCCACAGCTATTTGAAGGATTTTGCGGATACAGCCAGATTGGGCTCCCACGAGGATTACAGCAGCTTTGTCTGGATCGGGGACGGTCTGTCGCTTATTTCATCCAAACCGCTGAACAATTATATTAGCATGTATCTGATTAATCGCGCCGACTTTATGATTGCGTCGAACTCGGCAACGGACTTGACGCTTATCAAAAAAAATCTGCCGGGGCTGATGGAGAAGGTAAACATGAAGCTGCCGGAAACGCTGCAATGGCTTGGCATGGCAGACGGGGCGACGCCGGGCAAAGGCAGTTATTTTATTGCTCGCGTCATCTACGACCGGGAGCAGAACCGAGAGTTGTCGGTGCTGCTGATCTCCCTGGAGCAGCCTTACTTTGAAAAAGTGCTGCAAAATGTCGAGTTTGGCGAAACGGCGTTGTTCGATGCGGCGGGTGTCAGAATCGCCGGCAGCGAGAAGATTGAACCGGACGGATCGCCGAATGCGGAGATCGAATTCCGATCCGAGGTGACGCTGGGGAAAACAAACTGGACGCTTGTGTACGAAGCCGCGGAGCAAGAAATTTTCGGCCGGATGTCGCAAACCTTCTACGTGGGCTTCGGCATAGTCATCATCTCCTTCATCATCTTCTCCGTCTTTTCCATGTTTGTTGCAAGACGACTGCATAACCCGATTCAAAAGCTTCAGCGCGTCGTGCGCCAATTCGGCGGCGGCAATCTGGATGCGCGGCTCGAGGTCAAAGGGCAGGACGATATCGCCGAGCTTGGCCATACGTTGAATACGATGCTGGATCAGATCAAAAGTTTGATTTCCGATATCGAGAACGAGCAGGAGCGGAAGCGGGTCATGGAGCTGGAGGCGCTATTTATGCAGATCCGGCCCCACTTTCTCATCAATACGCTTAATTCGATCAAATGCAGTCTCATCTTGAAGAAAGATCTGCTGCACAGCGGCACGATCGATTCATTGATGAGCCTGCTGCGGGCCTATCTGAAAGTAAACGAGCCGGCAATGCTGCAGGAAGAATGCAAACTGCTGGGACATTATATCGACATTATGAAAATACGCAATGAAATTCCGCTCCACTTGATTGTGGAGCTGGAGGACGGGCTGGAACACTTTATCGTTCCGAAGCTGGCGCTTCAGCCGCTGGTTGAGAACGCGATCGTGCACGGGCTGACGGATGAGCCCGAACCGATTATCCGGGTACAAGGAAGCCGCCAGGCGGGCCGCGTCGTCATCGCGATCGAGGATAACGGCTCCGGCATGGAGGATCAGGAGCTGGAGCGGCTAAATGTCCGGCTCGCCAGCGATGACGAGCAGGAGCATTCCGCATATGAGCGCGTTGGGCTTGTTAATGTGCTTCAGCGTCTCCGCCTGACATTCGGCCCAAGCACTACGATGGAGATGCGCCGGAATAAGCAAGGAGGCGTAACGGTCGTTCTGACGCTGAATCAACCGATGATAGATCGCAGCTTGTCAGGACAGGAGAGGGGCGGACAGAATGCATAAAGTGCTGCTGATCGACGATGATGTGCCCATGCTGAAGCTGCTGCAGCAGATGCTGCCTTGGGAGGATATGCAATTACGCGTCGTCGGAGCGACGTATTCGAGCGCCAAGGCGCTGCATCTGTTCAAGGAGACGATGCCGGATATCGTCATTACCGATATCGGTTTGCCGCAGAAGAACGGCTTGGAGCTTGCTGCCGCGTTTGCGGAGCTTAAGCCGGATGTCCGGCTGATCTTCTTGACCTGTCATGAAGATTTCCATTATGCGCAGCAGGCAGTCAAGCTGAACGCCGACGATTATCTGCTCAAGGATCAACTGACGGCCGAGCAGTTGAAGCAAAGTTTGCGCAAGGCGCTGCGATTGCTCAAAGCCAAGGCGACTCGCTTGGAGCCAGAGGTGACGGGGTACAGCACCGAGCTGTACAAACACGGTCTGTTCCAGCGCGTGCTTCACGGACTCGAGGCGGACGCAACACGCGAGCAAGCGGCTCAATTGGGCGTATCCTGGTCCTACCCGTGGTTTATGTTCAGTATCGTGCACGTGAACTATATCACCTTCGCCGATCATTATGATCATGGCGATTTGTCGCTTGTATTATATGCGGTCTACAACATTGCGCAGGAACTGGCCGAACCTCACGAGGGAGTGACCGTGTTCCTGCTTGGCGATCATCTGGTCATCCTTAATAACTTCCGTGTTAATCTGGCCAGAAATGCCGAGCTTCAATTAAGCAAGTTTGTGCAGGAGCTGCGACTCCAATGCGAGCGTGTGTTGAAGCTCGGGCTCAGCATCATGTCCATGACCGACAAGCTGGAGCTGCGGGGGATCGGATCGGTGTACCAGCAGCTGCTGCATGGCAAATTCGAGTTCTACGAAGGCGACGATCTGGTTGCGCCCGATCTGGGAGGGCTGCTTCAGCATATGTTTCTGCAGGCGCCGCCGCGTTTCCTGGAGCATTTCAAGCCGGGACTGGAGCGGGCGCTGCTCGTTCAGGATGCGAATGTTCTGTCCGACATCGTTCGGCAGATGGGAGAGGCCGCCAGACAGCAACGCACCGAGCCTGATCAATTTATACGGGACGTCGTTTACTTGCTGCGCAGGATGGAGATGATGTTTGCGGAAAGCATGCGGGATGAATCGTTGTACGATTATTTGTCATTGACCCGGACGATTGCGGACGCTTCGGCCCTGACCGTCAGAAAGCTGGTCGAAATTTCGGGAACCCCGAAGCACGGGTCGGAGAAGGCGGTTCAGGAGCCGAAGCTGCAGGTGATCCAGCAGTTTATTGACCGGCATTTGTCGGAAAACATCACGTCGATCGACATCGCGAGGTATCTTTATTTGAATCCCAGCTATTTCTCCCGCTATTTCAAGCGGCTGACGGGCGTTAATTTTACCGACTATGTCCATCAGTACAAAATGAAAATCGCCGCCAAAATGTTGAAGTCATCCGACCAGACGCTGGAATCGTTGGCAATCGGCCTCGGATATTCGGAGCGTACTTACTTCTCGAAAGTTTTCAAAAAGTATATTGGCATTTCTCCGAGCGAATACAAGCTGAAACACGCCGCGCCGGGCAAAAACGCCAAGTAGTATTAAAGGTTAAAGCTGCTCTGCGATCGATCGCAGAGCGGCTTTTTTCACGTTCCATTCGAAAGCCAGAGCTTAAAAGGAAGGGTCAAAATTATGCACGCGACAGGTCATAATCCATCCTTGGGACGTCCCCGTCTATCCTTTATGCTTATAACAAAGAATGATAAAGGTAGAGGTGAGACAACATGGAAGCTGCCAACATGCCTGCTATTGCAGAGAAACCAATCAAGCGCAAATTCTGGAGTCCGCGAAAAAAAGAAGCAATTATCGGCTGGCTGTTTCTGGCGCCGGAAGTAATCGGCATGCTGCTGATGAACGTATTCGCGCTGGGATTTTCGTTATACTTAAGCTTCTCCGAATGGGATCTGCTGTCGGGGATATCCGGCGTCAAGTTTATCGGACTGGATAACTACATCAAGCTGACGGAAGACCCTACCATTGTCAAGGCGCTGCTCAACAATTTATTGTATACGGTGCTGACCGTGCCGCTGCCGATCGCGCTGGCGCTCGTGCTGGCCGTTTTGCTCCACAGAAACACTTTTTTTAAGGATTATTTTAAAGTCGCTTTTTTTATCCCTTATATCTCTTCCATTATTGCGGTAGCTGCCGTATGGAGCGCATTGTTCCATCCTTCGCTTGGCCCTATTAACCAGCTGTTGATGGATCTGGGCATCGGCACTCCGCCCAAATGGCTCGTCGATCCGAAAACCTCGCTGCTGGCGGTCGCCATTATTAGCTCCTGGGCAGCGCTCGGCTATACGATCATTATCTATATGGCCGGTCTGACCAACATTTCGGACGAGCTGTACGAGGCCGCTGAGATCGACGGCGCCACGGCGCTGCAGAAGTTTTTCCGTATTACGATTCCGATGCTTCGCCCGACGACCTTCTTCCTGTTCGTGACCATGCTGATCGGTTCTTTCAAGGTATTCGATATTATCGCCTTCCTGACGCAGGGTGGACCGAACAATTCCTCGACGGTGCTTGTATTCCGAATTTACGAAGAAGGTTTCAAATATTACAACATGGGTTATGCGTCGGCTATTTCCTGGCTGTTGTTTGCGGTGATCGGCATCGTGACCGCCCTGACCTGGAAGCTGCAAAAGGACGATGTTTAACACCAACAAGAACGGAGGCGAGAGTATGGCGCATATACGCAACAATATATCAAAATGGGTTACCACGATTATTATGGGCGCGTTATCGATTGTGTTTCTGGTGCCGCTGATCTGGATGTTGTCATCGGCGTTCAAATTCGAGAAGGATGTCATGCGGTTTCCCATCCAGTGGATACCCGATAAGATCAATGTCATCTATAACTTCAAGGCGGTTTGGATGGGGCGGGTTCCGTTTACCGATTTTTACTTAAACTCCTTCAAGGTTTCGATTATTACGACGTTGATCACGCTTGTTATTTCCTCCATGGCGGCTTACGCGCTGACCAAGCTGCGGTTCCGCGGCAGGAACATGGTGTTTCTCGCATTGCTTTCGTTTATGATTATTCCGGATCAAGCGACGCTCATACCGCGGTTTATGTTGATACGCTGGTTCGGATTATATGATACGCATGCGGCGATTATATTAACGAGCATGTTTTCCATTTATTTCACCTTCCTGCTGCGCCAATTCATGAACGGTATCAACGACGAGTTTATCGAGGCGGCGAGAATGGACGGGGCCGGCTATGTCCGGATCTTCGCTTCGATTATGGTGCCGCTGTGCAAGCCGGTGCTCGCTACGGTGGCCATCATTAAATTTATCTGGACCTGGAACGATTATCAGAATCCGCTCATCTTCCTGCTTAGCCGGGAATTGTACACGATTCCGCTAGGAATGACCTTGTTCAGGGACGATTACACGAACAATTACGCCATTATGATGATGGCCGCGCTCTCGGCGATCGTTCCGCTGGTTATTGTATTCATTGCCTTGCAGCGTCAGGTCATCAACGGCATTGCGCTGGGCGGCGTGAAAGGGTAAGGCGCCTGGCAAAGGTCAAAATCGTATGCCTATTTGAGCAAAATTGTGCACTTCCGCAAGAAGGACGATCCTTATACTGAAGACACAGGCGGGAACGTCTTATTACTTACTAACCGACACAGGGGGAAGTCGAATGATGAAGATGAGAGGCAGATCAAAAGTGAACACGTTGTTAAGCTTGGTGCTGGCGAGCACGCTTGTAGTGAGCGCATGCGGCAATGGAAACAACAACAATACGCCGTCCGCATCGCCAAGCCCGGGCAATGGCGAAAGCAAGCCGCAAGAAGAACAAGTTACGATCAAGTATTATAACTGGGATAACGAGGCGCAAGCGGTCGGCACGCGGGGCATGCTTGACGAATTTACGGCCGAAAATCCCAACATCAAGGTCGAGCATGTCGTGCTGGTTCCGGGCAACTCCGTGGAAATGCTGCAAAAGCTTGACTTCCTGATCTCGTCCGGCGAAGCGATCGACGTTATTCAGCTTCCAAGTCTCGGTTCTGTACTGGAGCGAGCGACTCGCGGGGCGTTCGAGCCGCTGAATACGTATTACACGAACGAAAATCTCACGCCGGAAGACGAATACTTCGTAAATGCAAAAGTAGGCGAGGATTACTACGGCATGCAATTTACGAAAAGCGTCAACTATGTCATGTTGAACAAGGACATGCTCGATGAAGCGGGTCTGGCAGTTCCGAAATACGGTTGGACATGGGACGACTACCGCGAATACGCCAAGCAGCTGACGCAAGGCGAAGGCGTGGACAAACGTTACGGCTCTTATTTCCACACATGGGAGCTGTACATGAATGCCCCGGCGCAAACGATGATGAAAGATCCGTTCTTGTATGATGACGGAACGACGATCCTGGCCGATCCGACGTACAAATATTTCTTCGAGCTGCGCAAAGGCATGGAAGAAACGGACAAAACGTCGAAACCTTATGCGGATATACTCGCTGCCAAACTGAATTACCGTACGGAGTTCTTCAACGAAGAAGCGGCCATGATTCTGACCGGCAACTTCACGATTCCGGATCCGGGCAACACCGAGCAATATCCGCATGACTTCAAGACGGCATTTGCTCCGGTGCCAGTGCCGCCTGCGGGTTCTGAGCCGAAAGATTATGAAGGCAAATATTTCACGAGCGGCAGCCAGATTGCGATGGGCGCCACGTCCAAGCATAAGGAAGCAGCCTTCAAGCTGATGAGATTCATGACGACTGCCGATTCGGACAACCGGATGGAATTCTCGGGTTACAAAAAAGCGAACAACGAGGAATTGCTGACGAAGTTGATTGCCGGCAAAGAAGATATGTATGATGTTGATTCGCTCAAGTATTCGCTGTTCAGCGAAGACATTCAGTTCCTTGACGGAGCGCAAGTGATGACGACCGCAACCTCCGAATTGACGAAAGTGATCAATGACGGCTTCAGCAAATATATGCTGAGCAATGAGCCGATCGACGAAGTACAGGCCTGGATGGTTGAAGAAGCGACCAAAATCATCAACGAAAAAGGCGTCATTAAATAAAAGACTTCGATAGTGGCCGGAAGAGCCGTCTGACGGGATCAAACGATCGCGTAAGGCGGCTTTCCTCCTTTATGAAATAAGAACAGCAGGAAGGTGAGAGATGATGGGAAACGAGACGCAAGGGATTACTCTTCGCCATGAGCTGGCGCTTCCGACGAACGCTCAGCGGGAGTGGCAGGATATGGAGCTGGGTTTATTCTGCCACTTCGGCATCAATACGTTTTGCGATCAGGAATGGGGAGAAGGCAAGGATTCACCCGCTTTGTTCAACCCGGACAAGTTGGACGCCCGCCAATGGGTCAGGACTGCCCGCGAGGCCGGGTTTCGATACTTCATTCTGACAGCGAAGCATCATGACGGTTTTTGTCTATGGCCGACGGCTACAACCGATTATTCGGTTGCCTCCAGCCCGTGGAAGAACGGGCAGGGAGACGTGGTGGCGGAATGCGCCGCCGCTTGCCGGGAGGAGGGCATCGGCTTCGGCATCTATGTCTCGCCGTGGGACAGGCATGAACCGTCTTATGCCGATCCGGCGCTATACGACGAGTTCTATGCCCGGCAATTAGAGGAGCTGTTGACCGGCTACGGTCCGCTCGTCGAGGTGTGGTTCGACGGCGCCGGATCCGAGGGCCGAGAATACGACTGGCCGCGCATCATGGGGCTGGTCAAGAAATATCAACCGCAAGCGATGGTGTTCAACATGGGCGCCCCGACGATTCGTTGGGTTGGCAACGAGGATGGGCTCGCTCCGTATCCATGCTGGAACACGGCCGAATCGGCGCGGGCCAGCATGTTCACCCATTCGACTTCACATTGGCTTCCCGAGACGCCGCGCTGGGTCCCGGCGGAGTGCGATGTCCCGATCCGCAAGGATCGTTGGTTCTGGCATCCCGGCGAGGAGCATCTGCTGCTATCCCTGGACGATCTGATGGACATCTATTACCGCTCGGTGGGGCATGGCGCGACGCTGCTGCTTAATGCGGCCCCCGATGACCGGGGCCTGCTCCCGGAAGTCGATGCGGCGCGCTTGATCGAATTCGGCAACGAAATCCGGCGGCGGTTCGGCAGCAGCGTAGCGGAGACGGCGGGAGCGGAGGAAGCAGCGGCTGAAGCAGCCGAGTCTGCCGGGTTCGCGGACGATGCCGCGTATACGACAGTGCTGCCGCTGCCGATGGGGGCCGTTATCGACCATGCGGTGTTAATGGAGGATATCGCTTACGGCGAGCGGGTTCGCAAGTACGCGCTGGAAGCGTTCGCGGACGGAGTTTGGAAGGTGTTGCACGAAGGTAGCGCGATCGGGCATAAAAAAATAGAAGCATTCCCGCCCGTCGTCGCAGAGAAGCTGCGGCTGCGCATTACGGAAGCGGCTGCGGAGCCGGTCATCAGGCGAATGGCCGCGTACCGCTGTCTGTAACGGTTGAGCAACAAGCTCCAATTCTGTGGAGAGGTTGGCGTGTGATTGGATCAAAGGAGGTTGGCTGCAGCATGAGCGTGCTGGCATGGAGCAATGGACAATATACGTTGGACGGCGAGCCTTACCGAATCTTGTCGGGGGCCATTCATTATTTTCGGGTCGTGCCGGATTATTGGGAAGATCGTCTCAGAAAATTGAAGGCATGCGGTTTCAATACGGTGGAAACATACGTAGCATGGAACGTGCATGAGCCGCAGCAAGGGGAATTTCGATTTCAAGGATTAGCCGATGTTGCGGCTTTCGTTACGCTTGCAGGGCAATTGGGTCTGCATGTGATCGTGCGGCCAAGCCCTTACATTTGCGCGGAATGGGAGTTTGGCGGCTTGCCGGCCTGGCTGCTGAGAGAGGAGGGAACGCAGCTTCGCTGCATGGATCCCGCTTATCTGGCGCATGTCGACCGTTATTACGATGTGCTGATTCCCGAACTGCTTCCGCTGTTGTCCACGAACGGCGGACCGATTCTGGCTGTGCAGGTCGAAAACGAATACGGCAGCTACGGGAACGATACCGCCTACATGCAATACCTTCGCGAAGGGCTGGAGAAGCGGGGCGTCGACGTGCTTCTGTTCACCTCGGACGGTCCGACGGACGAGATGCTGCTGGGAGGGACGATCGAGGATGTGCACGCGACGGTTAATTTCGGTTCCCGCGCGGCGGAATCATTCGCGAAGTATAGAGAGTACCGCAAGGATGAGCCGCTTATGGTGATGGAATACTGGAATGGCTGGTTCGATCATTGGGGAGAGCCTCATCATGTGCGGGATGCCGCCGATGTGGCGCAGGTGATGGACGATATGCTTGAGAGCGGGTCATCCGTCAACGTGTATATGTTCCATGGCGGCACGAACTTCGGCTTCTATAACGGAGCCAATCATATACGCCAGTACGAACCTACCGTCACCAGCTACGATTATGACGCGATGTTGACCGAATGGGGCGACGTGACGGACAAATACCGGGCCGTGCGGGCCGTCATGGAGAAACACGGCATTCCGGAAGGAGGAGCGCTGCCCGCGCCGATTCCGAAACGCGCATACGGGGAGGTTGCGCTTGCGCAGCGGAGCGGATTGTTTACGCAACTGGACGTGTTGTCCGAGCCGGTGCGGATGACGGCGACGGCGACGATGGAGCAGCTTGGCCAAAGCTACGGCTTCATCTTGTATTCGACGGAGCTCAGAGGACCGCGCAACAATCAGAAGCTCCATATCCGCGACGTTCACGATAGGGCGCTTGTGTTCCTGGACGGTCGTCCGCTTGGCGTGATCGAGCGCTGGAACAATGAGCCGCTCGATATTTCGGTGCCGGCCGGAGGAGCAAGACTTGATATATTGGTCGAGAATATGGGCCGCATCAATTACGGTCCGCTCCTTCGCGACCCTAAGGGCATTACGAAGGGGGTGTTGCTCGACAACCAGTTTCAATTCGACTGGACGATTCGGCCTCTGCCGCTTTACTCTGAGGAGCTCGCCGGCATCCAGTACGAAACGGCGGCCGCGCCGGAACCGGGTCCGGCCTTCTACCGCGGGTATTTCGACGCGGAAGAGATCGGCGATACGTTTCTTCGCTTGGACGGCTGGGGCAAGGGCGTTGCCTGGATCAACGGCTTCAATCTGGGTCGTTATTGGGAAGCCGGGCCGCAGCGGACGCTCTACGTCCCGGGACCGCTGCTTCGGCAGGGACGTAACGAAATTGTGTTGTTCGAGCTGCATCAGCCGGCGGAAGGCGCGGTCATTGCGCTGACGGATCGGCCCGATCTGGGTATCGTCGCGGACATGGATCAGTCGGCGCTGCATTTCGTGACCGACGCTGTCGAGGAGTAGAAGATCCAGATCCATCATCAATCCTCATATCCCAAGGCACATAAAAAACCATCTTGTCCCATATACATGAATGAATGTATATGAGAGACGGGGTGGTTTTTTTTGATGCGTCGAATTCGTCGGCATTTTGTGATTTGGTTGACGCTGAAGGGAGCATTGCGGATTGCGGCTGCCGTCGCGGTTCTTATTCTGACAGGATTGCTGCTCCGTGACAATTTGCCTGCTTCCAGCTCCTGGTCGTATTGGACGCTGCCGTTATCCGGCAAAACGATCGCGATAGATGCGGGACACGGCGGAGCGGACGGCGGAGCCATCAGCAAGCAGGGCGCGGTCGAGAAGGATCTGAATCTTGCGATTGCGCTGCATGTAAGAGATTACCTTCAGCAGGCGGGGGCTCTTGTTGTCATGACCAGGGAAGGGGACTACGATCTGGCTTCGGGGGACGCCAACGCATACAGCAAGCGGAAGACGGAGGATTTGAAGCGGCGGGCCGCTATGATCAAGGAAAGCGAGCCAGCGGCGTTTATCAGCATTCATATGAATAGCATCCCTTCGGAGAAGTGGTCCGGCGCCCAGACGTTCTATAATTCGTCGGCTCATCCCGACAACCGCCTTCTGGCGGCTTTTATTCAGGACGAAATCAAGCGCAACCTGGCTAATACGACGCGCATCGCGGCCGTGAAAAAGGATGTCTATCTGCTCAAGTCGCTGCCCGACATTCCGACCGCGCTTGTGGAGGTCGGATTCTTGTCCAATCCGGGCGAGGCAGCGCGTCTCGCGAACGCAGATTATCAGCGCCAAGTGGCCGCGTCGATCTATCAAGGCATTCTTCGTTATGTGTCGGGGGAGAAGCTCGGCGGCAGTACGTCGGATGAATTAAAATTGCAAAATGGCGAGTAAACACATTCATATAGTGTGCTTAGATGGGCAACCGACTTCAGACAAAGTCGCAACCTGTGGTATACTAGGGGGGAGTGTTTATGGAACTCTCCGAAGGCGGAGAGCAGTGATTACGATAAAGGGTGGGACTATCACATATGTTGACACGCGAGCAAGCGATCGAAGCCATCGAACGCGTGATGGCTGAGCAATATTCCGCGGAAGGCATCTCCTTCCGCGACGTTATGGTTCGGAACCGTCAAGTATCGTTGACGGTTCTGGAAGCGAGCGCGGCGCAGCATTCCGCGCTCGAGGCCTCGCTGCGCGAGGCCCTGGCGCCCCTCGGCGCCGAAACCGTGCATTGCCGGTTTCGTAGCGCCGAGGGGGCGCCTTCGGCTGCGCCAGGCGGGGACGCCCCGGCGCAGCCACAGACGCAGGCGCCGGGCGGCGGAGCCGGCGCCAAAAGCGCTTCTGCCCCGGTGCAAGGGCACGGGGCAGGGCTGGATGTCCCGCTGCTGGACGCAAGCAGCGGAACGGAGTTCATCGCCGTCGCGAGCGGCAAGGGCGGCGTCGGCAAAAGCACGGTGACCGTCAATCTGGCGGTCGCCCTGGCACGCAAGGGCAAACGCGTCGGCATCATCGACGCGGACATCTATGGCTTCAGCGTGCCCGATATGATGGGCATCGAGGAGCGGCCGCAGGTCGTAAACGATCGCGTCATCCCGATCGAGCGCTTTGGGGTGAAGGTCATCTCCATGGGTTTCTTTGTCGAGGACAATAGTCCGATCGTGTGGCGCGGACCCATGCTCGGCAAGATGCTCCGCAACTTTTTCCAGGAGATTGAGTGGGGCACGCTGGATTACCTGCTGCTAGACTTGCCACCTGGTACGGGAGACGTGGCGCTTGACGTCCATCAGATCATCCCGCAAAGCAAGGAAATCATCGTCACGACACCGCATGCGACGGCTGCTTTTGTAGCGGCGCGGGCAGGGGCCATGGCCATCAAGACCGAACACGAAATTATCGGCGTCGTAGAAAATATGTCGTATTTCGTCTCCAAATCGGGAGATAAGGAATACGTTTTCGGGCGCGGCGGAGGCGCGCGTCTCGCCGAGACGCTGCATTGCGACCTGTTGGCCCAAATTCCGCTCGGAGCGCCGGACAATCACGTATCGGAGCCTGATTTCTCGCCTTCAGTCTACAAGGCTGATACAGAGACAGGAATCATGTACTTGGAGCTGGCGGATAGTGTTATTTCCCGTGTAGAGTCCCGCTGAACTTGACAAAGCCCGTATCGCTCTCCATGCAAGCAAGAAATCAACTGTCGACTTACAATTCGACTGTTCTTGCAGAGGAGCGATACGGGCTTTATTATTTTTTTATTTCAGGATGAGGGGCTGCCGGTCTAACCTGGACCTAATCCGGACCTAACCTACTGCTGCTCTTCCTCGCCTTTCTGCTGCTCTTCCTGTCCTTGCTCTTCTTCCTCCATGCCTTGCTCTTCCTCTTGTTTTCCTTCTCCACCGGATTTCTTGACCTTCTCGTCGGGCTTTGTCTGGAGTTCTTCCTTGACGGCGGCCTTCATCAGATCCAGCACTTCAAGCCGGAACAGCGGATTTTGCATGGATTCCTGCATCAGCGACATGACTTCCTTACGATACTGCGCGCTCTTGAGCACTTCGAGGATCATCTTCTCCATCTCCGGGTTATTAAACGTCTTGAGCAACTCGGCTTGGTATTGCGGATCCTTGATGAGTTCCTTGTGGATCGTTTTGTTTTCTTTATTAACAGATTTTGCGAATTCACCGGCGAATCGGGTGTCCGTCATCAGCTTTTTGATCACCTTATCGTAATCGGGGGAACTGATGACGTCCTTAACCGCCAGACGAACTTCTTCCTGATCCTGTACCGACAGCAGCTTCGATTCCTGCATGGAGTATCCTGACAGCTGCTGGGTGGATTCCTGAAGAGCCTTCTGGGCGTCCTCTGTCTTCAGAATATCGATCACCATCGACTTCATGTCCTTGTAACTGATCTGCTGCTGTCCGCCCGACGTCTCCGCGCCGCAGCTCGACAGTACGATTGTGAGCGCCAATATCGACAACGATAAAGTCCATCTGATGCGCATATTAGAGTTGCTCCCTTCTATATCAATGCCCGCCCTAGACCATGATGCTTGTTGTCTAACGCCTGAATTGAGATTATTATGTGCATTGTTCACGGTTTTATCATGGACGAGCATTAGCTTTTTGTTGTGATCGTGGTAAAATAAAGCCAAAACGTTCTGGAGGATTCAAACGGTGACTTTGCGCAAATGGTTTTTTTTATTCTGGAGCACGATGGCGATCGGAGCAGTCGTCTGCATCATAAGCGGCGGAATCATGCTTTTAACGGATCAGGAATTCGGATTCCTTGGCATGGAAGCAACGGGCTTCAACATCCTGATGATGGGAATTTCCGGCCTTATGATCGGAGCATTCAGCCAGATGGGCTTCTTCGCTTATTTGACGCTCAATTATATTGCGCTTAGCGTTTTCCGGCGCAAATACCTATGGCATGCGCTTCAAGGCTACACGACGCTGTTTGCGGTATTCGGCCTCGGCTATGTCTTGTTCGAAGAGCGCACGAACAATTGGTTTTTCTGGGTGCTGCCGCTTATTCTTTTCGTGGCCTCATTGCTCGTCTCCTGGAGCAAAATCAAACAAACCAACCAAAGCGCCTTCATCCCGACGATGTTCCTTATGTTCGTCGTAACGTTCGTGGAGGCATGGCCGGCATTGCAGGGGGCGACAAATGTCGCGGCCATCATCTTTATGATGATCCCGCTCTTTGTCTGCAATGCGTACCAGAATATAATGATGCATCGTCTTCTGGGCAGCAAAGAAGCCGATCCCGCGGTCGTTCCCGCGAAACCGGCTCGTTAATCGATAAGGTAATCCTTCACAGAAGTCCGTTTATTCGCTTGCAGCGCTCAGCTGGGAAGCGGAGGCGGGCTTCTTCTGATCGGAGGGAGCGCTTTGCACCGAGTTGCCTTCGGCTTCGGTACCATTAATAAGCTGCGTTACATTGACGAACTCATACCCTTTTTCCCGCAGTTGATCAATAATGACGGGAAGGGCCTCGTGCGTTTGAAGCACGGTATCGCTTGCGTGAAGCAAGATGATGTCGCCGGGATGCGTCCGGCTGACGACTCGGTCAATGATTTTGTCCGTGCCTATATTCATCCAGTCCATGGAGTCCGTGTCCCACTGAATCACTTTGTACTGCAGCTCTTCGGCGATACGAAGGACGCGTTTGTCGAAGTCGCCATTGGGAAGACGGATCAAATTGGGCTGCTTTCCCGTAATATCCGCCAGAATGGTGTGAGCGGTGGAGATTTGCTTGCGAATCTCATCATCGCTATATTTGGTGTAGAAGTCGTGCTTGTGGCCATGGCTGCCGATTTCGTAACCCGCGTCCTGGATTTTTTTCACGAGTTCGGGATGAGACTGGCTCCAGGTGGAGGAGAGGAAGAACGTTGCCTGCGTAATATTTTTTTCCTTGAGCACCTCCAGAATAGGCTCGGCACGCTTGTCTCCCCAGCTGATGTCGAAGGTGAGCGCTACAACTTTCTTGTCCGTAGGCACACTGTAGATGGCAGCGGGCTGCCGCGGAGCGAACACCGTAATGTTGTCGCGTTCCGCGTAAATAATTCCGATAGAAAACACGAGAGCGATCGCGATAAAAAAATACTTTTTGAGCTTTCTGCCGTTCATAACATAGAACATATTCATGGGAATGGGCTCTCCTCTCTTGGATATGCCCCGGCTTTCCCGAGGCAACGGCTTGTTTAGTACAATCTATGCTCGTACACATCGGGGATATGCCAGTTGATTTTTTCTATAATCGAATAGGAGAGTGACGCTCATGTTCAAATGGCGGGCCATATGGCGGGATTTGAAAGAGACCAGGGGGTACATCGCTTTTGCGGCGATCATGTTTATCGCGGGAATCTTTATTGGAGGAAGCAATCCGGCATTTCGTTCGTTTCTGGATGCCCAGCTAACTGGGCTGCAGCAGCTTGTCGAGACGGTCGACCAAGCAGAGAACAGGACGTTTGCCATGATCACGGTTATTTTCTTGAACAATGCGATCAAGTCGATTTTCATTATTTTTTTGGGTGCATTCCTCGGCGTTATTCCGATTCTGTTCTTGATTATCAACGGAATGGTCATCGGATATTTGCTGGACAGGGTCGCCGAGACACCGGATGCCATGCCTGTATTCGAGTTGATCGTCAAAGGATTGCTGCCTCATGGCATTATCGAAATCCCGGCGATCATAATCGCCTGCGCATATGGCATGAGATTCGGGATATTGATCGTCCGCGCTCTGGGAAGCCTGTTGTTCGCAAGAGACAAGCTGAGCGACAGCGGTGATAGATTGGTGTCGTTTATGGTGCGAGTCGTACCCGTGATTATAATGTTGACCGCGGGACTGCTGCTGGCGTCCATTATTGAAAGTACTTTTACAGGTTGGCTGTTGTCGTTGTAATAATATTTCCAATATTTGAGCATAACAGTAAGGCGGTGTCGAAACGCATTTGCGGCTTCGCGGAAC
Source organism: Paenibacillus sp. MY03 (assembly GCF_002165585.1). Classification (NCBI taxonomy): domain Bacteria; kingdom Bacillati; phylum Bacillota; class Bacilli; order Caryophanales; family Paenibacillaceae; genus Paenibacillus; species Paenibacillus sp. MY03. The sequence goes on from NZ_MXQD01000033.1 coordinate 143,639, forward strand.
GAAACGCGTCCCGCCTCCAAAGGATGGCCTAGCCGTTTCGCCTTGTACTTCTGATATCGGTCCATACGCTCTACATACCCCAAAGGAGGCCGCTTACGGTTATGCTCGGAATACTGTTCAACGACAAGGAATGCAAAGAATTTGATTACGTATTGCGCAAGGAATTGGACGAAATGCTTCTCGATTTGAACGACTCCAGGTTAGACGGCGACATCAAACAAGCGATCGCACGCAGGTATAAGATCATCTTCAGAATGTACGCCAGAATCGCTTCCCCTAAGGAATTATCTCGGTATGCATTAAACGCGAGAGCGTATCGTTGATACGGGAGATTGGTGGCCTCGACAACATTTTTAAAAAAAATCAAAATAGGGGTTGCATTCAATTGGGCCCCTGTGATATATTATTTCTTGTCGCCGCGAGA
>NZ_MXQD01000034.1:0-139515 GCF_002165585.1 Paenibacillus sp. MY03
GTTCTTATCTACAGTGAATAGACAGCCTCACACGCGACCTTATTTGCACCATCCGAGCAACTTTCAGCTATATTTTGGCCATATTGCGTCGCTACTGTCCGTTAGAATTTGATCCTTGCGTAAAACGGGCTAATAGTGTCGCATATGTCCTTTAGATTCTGGGCCGGTCCTTTCCGGCCCATCGGCGTTTTTAACGTCTACAGCTGCTCGTTCGCCTACTTTTTGGAGCCATAAGCGTTACGAACGACTATGGCTGCTAATCAGAGTTACTTTACGGTCCATCGGCGTTTTTAACGCCTACAGCTGCTCGTTCGCCCACTTTTTGGCCCCATAGGCGTTATTTTCGCCTATGGACGCTAATCAGAGTTACTTTCCGGCCCATCGGCGTTTTTAACGCCTACAGCTGCTCGTTCGCCCACTTTTTGGCCCCATAGGCGTTATTTTCGCCTATGGACGCTAATCAGAGTTACTTTCCGGCCCATCGGCGTTTTTAACGCCTACAGCTGCTCGTTCGCCCACTTTTTGGCCCCATAGGCGTTATTTTCGCCTATGGACGCTAATCAGAGTTACTTTCCGGCCCATCGGCGTTTTTAACGCCTACAGCTGCTCGTTCGCCCACTTTTTGGCCCCATAGGCGTTATTTTCGCCTATGGACGCTAATCAGAGTTACTTTCCGGCCCATCGGCGTTTTTAACGCCTACAGCTGCTCGTTCGCCTACTTTTTGGAGCCATAGGCGTTATTAACGCCTACGGCTGCTAATCAGAGTTACTTTACGATCCATCGGCGTTTTTAACGCCTACAGCTGCTCGTTCGCCTACTTTTTGGGGCCCTAGGCGTTATTAACGCCTATGGCTGCTAATCAGAGTTACTTTACGATCCATCGGCGTTTTTAACGTCTACAGCTGCTCGTTTGCCCACAGTCTGGTATGTCGCATAATTTCCTATACAACAACAAAAAAACGCAAGCCAAGCGAACTCTGCCGCAAGCTTGCGTTTTACTCTACGTTTTACTCTAGGTTTTTCTCTGCGCTTTATTTGCGTTTTACCGATGTCCATGAACTCGTTGCACAACTATTCGTCGCGCTGTTCATACGCGCATTCATTCGCAAACGGCTCCCGCTCCCTCATCCGTATAACAACGGCGGTCAGCGGCTCCAGCACGATCGCCTCTCGCGACAACCCGAAGCCCGCCTGCGCCGCGACTTCGCTGGCGCCAGCCGTCTCGCCGTCCACGAGCACCTCGCCCTGCGTCAGGTCCGCCTGCAGTGACAACCTGATCGTCCTCTCGCGCTCATCTGCGTTCACAAAGACATAATAGGCACCTGTCCCGTCGGTTGATTGACAGTGATAGGCGATCACAAGGTCGAATTCTCCGATATCCGGCGAAAGAATCATCGTCATGTGGCGATTGACAGATTCCATATCGCCGAGACGGAACGCGTTCGTGCTTCGCCTCAGCTCAATCAGACCGGCTGTATAAGAACGGGTCAGAGCGTTTTCCGGATATATCGTTCCGTCATCCGTCGCTTTGCTCCAATCAAACTTGTTGATGGCATCCGAGGAATCGTAGGAGTTATGCACGAAGTATCCGATGATCTCGCCATGAACGTTAAAGTGCGGATGGGCGTGGGCGGCCGGCGCCGCGCTTCCTCCCCATTGCTTCGTCCTGCCGAACTCTTGACCGGCTTGCATAAAGATTGTCCCCTGCGATGTAAAGAGGAGCACATGTCCTAGCCGAAGCCTGCGATGGATGCGCCTTGCGTCCGCAGGAATACGCGGATCCGCCCGAAGCGTCACGGCAATGACGTCGTGCAGCGTCAGGTTATCATGCGCCTCCAGGTATTGCACCATATCTCCAGGAGAATCTGCCGGCGTATTGTACGGTTGCGCCTTCAAATTGCGGAACAACGTGTCGATATGGCGCGCGCCTCCCATCAGGAATCGCGGCTCGCCTTCGCTGCCGAATCCGGACTTCAGCTCGTTTCGGAATTCGTCGGAGAAGACGCCAACGTCGTCCGTTTTGTTCATCCAATCCTGATCTGCGCCCATTCCCGCGAGGGATGGTTCCCCGATATGACCCGCGAAGGTCCGCCAGCCTTCGCCGATAAATAAGGGCTTCGGATGAATGGCGGCCGCCTCGTCGAATGCCCGCTGCACTGCCGGGTACGTCGCATCGCCCATCATGTCCCAGCGCATGCCGTCTATTTTGTACTCCTGGAACCAATACTTCACGGAATCCACCATCAGCTTCTCCGCCATCTTGTGATTGGTGGCCAGATTGCTCCCGAAGCCACCGAGCAGCTCGCCCGCTTCATTTCGGTAGAAATAATAACCCGGCACGATATCCTCCAGCAGCCATGCCTTCGCCATATGCGTGTATACGACATCCAGAATGACGCCCATGCCTGCACGATGGATCGCGGCGATCAGCTCCTTGAGCTCCTTTACACGCAGCTCAGGATCGCGCGGATTCTCGGAATACGCTCCATCCGGGCAAAAATAACCATGGGGATCATAACCCCAGTTGTACTGGTTATTTTCCGTGGATTCGTGTAGTTCGCGCTGCGACATTGCGGCTTCGTCGCCATAATACCAGGCCATAACGGGCAGTAGCTGCACATGCGTAACGCCAAGCTTACGGATATAATCCAGCTTGTCGATAAACGCCCGGTAAGTGCCCCACCTCGCATGCAAATCTCCCTCGATGGCAGGATCCGACGTAAAATCCCGGATATGCGTCTCGTATATGATGGCGTCTTCCCTGCGCTCGTAACCTTCGATCTCCGCGAATCCGAGTCCGCCTTCCGGCTCCGTCTCGCTCAAGTCGATGATAGCAGCCTTGCCGACGGCATCGCGATCGGCTCCGAGCGGCAGCCCCGCCGGACTGACCCGGAATTCCGCCATCGACTTGGCGTACGGGTCCAGCACCCTGCGCGTCGTCCTGCCGTGCGTAACCTCGTACTGATAGTAATATCCTCTCAGATCCGCGATGTCCAGCATCTCTGGCGTTGCCGTCACGGACCATACGCCTTGCTCGCCTCGCATCAGTTCGGCGGCGCCGACTTCCCGTTCCGCATCGTCTTTATCGTAAAAGCGGACCGCCACCGCTTCCGCCTTTGGCGCCCACAGTTTCAGCCTGGCTGCGCCTTTGTCGTACGTCGCGCCCAGATCGTCTCCGCCATAATAAAATTTTGCATCCAGTTCAGCCCAATCTGCGCCTGCAGCATCGGAGTCCGGTTTGCCTTCATACCACTCCGCCACTCTCTTGGATGCGGCATCGTCGTGAAAAATAAACGTGACCTCCTTGGGGGCGTCAAGCTTAAACTTGATATTGCCTCCTCCCAGCATCCCGTTGACGCCGTAGTTTTCGGTCCAGCCGCCATTAATGGCAACTTTGTATTCATAATAACCGGGATTCAGCGGTACTTTCAGGATATGCATTTCGCCCCCGATGTTGATCATTCGGAGCTCTTCGGCGTCAGTAGACCAGTCGCTGGCGATGCCGGCTTGCGTCCAAAAGTTGCCTGCGACATGCGCGACTCTCCCCGAGGATCCCGGCTTCCCGGTATGTAATGGATGATTCATGAGAATGGACAAGGCATCCACGCCCTTTTCTGGTAGTGTGCAATCTATCAACGCTCATAGGAGATTAATTGAGATTAATAGACTGTTGTCAGTAAGTATGGTCACGTTGCGGAGCGATTAAACGGATGCTGCTTATCCACCATCCAGCACGTCTTGTCCGCCTTATTGATATGATCGTCAATCAGACGGTGTTTGTTTAGCTTTGCCGAAAGGGCATGTCCGCTTTTTCTGCAGATGATTCCATATTCTTTTTCGACTAGATATGACAATCTTGTCCTTTGTCTGCTATTTTCCGCTATAATAGGAATGATAGCCTCTTACTTCCCGAACCTATCAACATTACCTGCAAGGGGGCAACGACATGTCCATTGACATTCTCCAACGAAATCATGTTAAAGTGCTCGGAAGCGGTGACCAAACGATCGTCTTCGCCCACGGCTTCGGATGCGACCAGGAGATGTGGAGACACATCGTGCCGGCCTTCGAGCAGAACTATCGTATCGTGTTGTTCGACTACGTCGGATCGGGAAAGTCGCAAATCGACCTTTACGATTCCACTAAATATAATGATCTGCATGGCTATGCGCAGGACGTGCTGGACGTGATGGAGGCGCTGGAGCTTAAGGATACCGTCTTCGTGGGACACTCCGTAAGCGGAATGATCGGCATGCTGGCATCCATCCGCAACCCCGAATATTTCTCGCGGATGATCATGATCGGCTCGTCCCCGAGATACATGAACGATCAGCCGGACTACTTCGGAGGTTTCAATAAAAGCGATATTGACGAGCTTCTCGAGATGATGCAACTTAACTTCATCGGATGGGCCAGTTACCTGGCGCCGATCGTCATGCAGAATTCCGACAGGAAGGAACTAGCCGAGGAGCTCGAACGAACCTTCTGTTCCCGGGATCCGCATATCGCCCGGCAATTCGCCGAAGTGACCTTTTATTCCGATTGCCGTTCCAGTCTGGAGAAGGCCTCTGTTCCCTCCCTCATCCTGCAATGCTCGGACGACAGCATCTCTCCTGTAGAGGTCGGCGATTACTTGCATGCGCATCTTAAGAATAGCAAGCTTCGTCAGATGACGGCGAAGGGGCATTATCCCCAGTTAAGTCATCCGGACGAGATGGCGCAGTGTATGAAAGACTATTTGGCTGGCGTGTAAACGCTGAGAAAGGCATGACGAAATGGACTCAAGATTAGACAACGCTCCGTGCGGATACTTCTCGATTACCGATGCCGGCATTATTCGAGAGGTCAATCAGACCTTGTTAAACATGTTGCAGCACGACAACTCCGAGTTGGCCGGCCTTCATGTCGAGTCGGTCTTGTCCGTCACGAACAAACTTCTGTTCCACACGTACTTCTATCCGCACATCCAATTGTATGGCCAAGTAAACGAGATGTATATGTCGCTTCGCACGAATAGCGGTGGGGACGTGCCCGTCCTGCTGAACGGCATTCGAAGGACGCGGGACGGCGAGAGCCGCATCGATATCGCCGTGGTAGAGATGCGCAAGCGGATCGAACATGAGAAGGATGTTCTGCAGACCAAGGTCAAACTCCAGGAGCTGTACCAAGCGACGAACGAGGCAAATAAGCGGCTCGAGCTTCTTAACGAGGAATACGAACGGAAGCAGCAGGAGCTCATGCTGATTAATAGCAGGCTCGAGGCCATGGCAACCACCGATCCGTTAACGGGGCTTCGCAATCGGCGGTACTTCCAGGATCACTTAACGACTCTTCTCGCGAAGCACCAAGACAGCGGACAGCCCCTGTCCATGCTCATCATCGATATCGACCACTTCAAGCACATTAACGACACGTACGGCCATCCCATCGGCGATATCGTGTTGGCCAAGCTCGCCGAGCTTCTCCAATCGATGTCCCGGGAGACGGATATCATTGCGCGGTTCGGCGGCGAAGAGTTCGTGGCGATTCTCCCCGAGACCGGCAAGGAACAAGCGGTGGATATCGCGGAGGCGTTATGCCGGGCGACCGCCGCCACTCCGATGGACGATTACCGGATCACGATCAGTTTGGGCGTTGCTACGGCTGAAGTCGGGGAAACGAATGGAACGCTTGTCAAGAAAGCCGATACGGCGCTGTATGCGTCCAAGAGCGGCGGCCGGAACCGCGTGACGCATGCGGGGGATCTTTGAAATAGAGGAACATCGGCTCGGGGACCGTCGACGGCGGGAGTTGCTGACACCGACGTAGATCGTTGCAGTAGTCCAGGCGGCTTATGATAAATAAGAAGGACAAGGTCGAGTAGTTGGATGTAGAGTTGGATGTGGAGTTGGATGTGGAGTTGGATGTGGAGTTGGATGCGAAGTTGGATGAGTAGTTAGATGACAGAGAGAAGGACAGTGAAACAAAGGGAAAACCTCCCTTTATTTCACTGTCCTTTCGCCCATGCAGAGATATTATAGGGATTTCTCCCTCTATTTCACGAGTATCGGGAACTATCGGCAATTCGATAGCTTTTAGATGGCATATTTCCCTTTATATTCGCGGAATTATCTATAAACGCGAGATTAGAGGGTCTTTTTCCCATTGCCTTCGGCATGAAGGTTTAAAACCCACAACAGCTAACCTCGCAGCCCTATTCGAATTGATCCGTCATATCCGTCCAGTTGCTCCAGTCGGGCAGCTTCTGCTCCCCCCAATACTGCAGGAACATCCTGATGACCTCGTTGCTGTCCACGGTGGAATAACCGTAATGCTTGAAGGTACCGTCGTCGTTGACCAGACGTAGCTCGACCACAAAGCCGTTGCCCTCGCCCTCCGCCGTTGCCGCTTGCAGATAGCTGCTGCCTTCGACCGGCTCGCTGGGGTCGAGAACAATGAAGTCATCGGAGTCCAGCGCAAGGATAATATCCGTTATAAGCGAAGCATTAATCGCTTCATTCTCGAAATTTGCCCATTGCGAGGTAATTCGGTAGGTCAATGTACGGCCACCATCTTGTGGCGCGTTCGTAGTTTCACTCATCTTTGTTCCTCCTCGTGAAGTTGTTCCTTTTTACCTCAGGATCAGTCATAAGATTCTCCTTACACGATGGTATTGCTGATCTCTTTCTCATAACCGTTCTGCTTAGCGGTATCCATGATCTCGTATATGGATTTCCATGCTGCGTCGTTGAACAAATACCATTGATCCTCGGTTACATCATGAAGCAGCATAGGCGGGTATTCCGTTAGCAGCTCGGCCGGGAATGCGTTAACGATGGAATAAACATCGTAACGAAGCAAGCTTTTCCCTTTTTGATCCAAAAAGTCAAACTGAGCGCCTTTATAATAGGATCCCAATATATCCATCGTGTAGCGCCATGAATAATCCTTCGGCGCTTCGACCTTGTCTCCTTTGTTTTCCGCAAAAATTTGATAAATGGATTTATTATAAGAAGGACCCGTATAGTGAGAAATAACGCCCCCCATTGTCATGTGGTATTCGTGCTGCAGTGCTCGTACTTGTAAACCATCAATTAACAAGGGCGGGGTGTCGACAGTAACTATGTTGTTCGCGTAATTGACATTGCAGCCAAACGCTTGCGCGATGAAACGCAGCGGCACGAACACGCGATTATTTTTTTTGTAAGGCCGAACATCCAGCTGTACCTTGTCGTCATTCATCTGCGCCGTGCTGCTGTTAATCGATAATGTCACTTTCAGATCGCCTTTGGTAATGACAACCTCGGGATTCAACCATTCGACGTTTGCGCCCAGATTCTCGCTAATAACTCGTACAGGCACCATCATCCGTTGATTCTTGATTTCGGGCTTAACATCGGATGCAACAGTCACTCCGTCAATGATAATTGGTTTATCAGCCGCATACACAGTCGACGCCGTCATACTTAACAATACGGCAATCACAATGGCTATTACGGTTTTCTTCATGACCTGACAGCTCCTCCTCCGCATATTGATCCAACCATCTGCCTTTACTCCCAATACTAAGACGTTTTTGTATAAAATTAGTTGCACTTCTCCTTGGCCGAACAAATATTTAAGGCTCGCCATTTCCCGTAGAGAAACTTGTTGCCGGGGTTGCACATGGCATGGCCCGAACATCGGCCTCACTGCACATTTGTACATTTCTACCCCATTTCTTAAACAAATGGGGCCTCTGCAAAGCGAATTGTACGAAAATACACAAATTCTCGCGTCCCATCGTCGTTCGAACAAATGTGCGAATGGATTGCCCTTACCTCATCTTAATTGTGTATTTTCGCTCAATTGTGGTACCGTGACGGTAACGACCATCCGTCGTAAAATGCTGATGTCGGAACTTGGTGATGACCTCGATTAGATTCGGCAGTACACAGGCCAAAGGCCATATTAACCTGCCCTCCGGCAAGCTGTCATGACCTTATAATCGCCCTATTATTGGCTCATCCTGCGTCTCCTCCGCGCTGCCGAACGGCGGCGATTCGCTTCCCAGGACTCGCTCCATGCCTTAAACAGCTCGTAGTCCTCCACAACCTGCCGCGAATAGGCCAAAGCTCTCCGAGTCACATCATCGCAAAATGTTTCGGTATCCTTGCCGATGGCCCGGGCGATCTCGTCCTCGCTATGATAGCTCAAAATGCCGCTCTCCACGTCCGCATCCGCCCGTGCATGCATCTTGGCCGTAATTTGGCCCATGGTCTCCGCCGTCTTGACCCAATCCTTGTGCTCCCTCAGCTTGATCGGCTTCAACTTCTTCTTGTACGGCGACCTCTCCCTCGCGTAGAAGTGACGGCCGTTCAACGTCAAGTGGCCCAGGAAAGGATCCGCTTCGTGGTGCATCGCGCGTTGCGTCGTCGCGACCCGTTTGCCCTGATGGGCGAATTCATCCCAGAACGATTCGTCGTACGGCATAAAATAGACCGGCACCGGCGCGCGCACTTCCTTGATCTCGATAATGATGTCATCGAGTCCCTCGTTCTCTTCTCCGCCCTCCATCAGCACATAATACCGATCGAGCCCGATCGACGCCGTACCCGAGCCATGTTTGACCGCGATGTCCTTAATATGGTAAAACGATGCAGGAAGCCCGAGCTTGGCAGAAAGTTCGTTCATATATTCGTTCCAGCCGCCTACGATAAGTTCCCGCTCCTCATCCGTCGGCTTTTCGATCTCCTCCGACCACCGGAACATGCGCCGGCCTGCTTCCACCAGCGTTATTTTCTCGATAAAATTGCTGCTGGCCAACTGCTCCGTCTTCCTCAGCAGCTTGCGGACGGGTCCTTTGGTCGTCGCTTCATCGAAAACAAGATCCCCGGGATCATCCTTGCGGTCGGCGTACCTTCTTATCTGATCCGCATAAGCCGTCAGGTAGGCTCTCACCGTATCCGTCTGTTCTTGTTCGGACAGATCATTATCGGACATGACCAGGTACAGGCTGACGGACATACGGAGAATATCGTACAAATAGGAGCCCGTGCATCCCTCGTCGAAATCGTTAACGTCGAATACGATGCGTCCCTTCCCGCTGCGGAAGGCTCCGAAGTTCTCGAAGTGCAGATCGCCCTGTATCCACGTGGGGCGTTCCGGATCGGTATGATAGGGCAGCCATTCGCTGCCTACGTCGAAGTAAAACAAGTAAGCGCTGCCGCGGAAAAACAGATACGCGCTTCCCCTCATTTTGCTATACTTCAACATTCGCTTCTCGTCGCTCAGTCCCATAATTTCGCCGTCGAATTCCTCCAGCACCCGCGACAACGTCAACCCTCTCAACTTGCGCTTTGTATGCTTGACCACTTCCGTGATATTCTCTTCCAGCTTCATAAGTCCACCTCCGCGATTGCGATAATAATCATGTTTATGATTCCCATATTATAGCACGTCCCGAAGACAGCCTGTCATAATTGATCACTAAAAAAGATGCCCCCCGAATACATCCCTGCAGCAACAGGTTCGTATATCGAAGAAGCATCTTTATCCACTTTTCTATAACTGCGCGATCATCCCGCCGTCAGCTACCAATGTAGCCCCCGTCATAAAGGAATTGTCGGGGCTTGCCGCGAACATGACGACCGAAGCGATTTCTTCGGGCTGACCTACCCGACCGATCGGCTGAGATTCATTCCACTGGCGCATGATATCTTCTCTGGGGGTGTCCAGATTTTTTACGCTGCTTTCCAGCATCGGCGTCTGAACCGCACCCGGCAGCACCGTGTTGGCGCGAATATTTTGTTTGGCGTAATCCAGAGCGATGGCCCTGGTCATCCCCGCGATCCCGGCCTTTGACGCAGCATATGCGGAATAACCGTCAAGCGTGGCAAGCGCATGCACGGAACTGACGTTGACGATCGCGCCTCCCCCTTGCGCCAGCATAGCCGGAATGACGCCTCTGCAAAAAAGGAAAACGGATGTCAGGTTATTCGTGATGACGCCATTCCACTCGTCGAGGCTCATATCCGTTAGCCTGACTTGAGGACATACCGCCGCGTTATTGATCATCACGTCGATTCTGCCGAATATGCGAAGCGTGTCCGCGATGACCCGGGCAACGTCGCTTTCCGACGACACGTCGGCCGCCATCGCCTCGGCGCTTCCGCCGCCATCCCCAATCTCCGCCGCAACGTCCTGTACTTTGCCAAGCGTGCGTCCGACGAGGACAACATGAGCGCCCTCGCGCCCGAATCTCAGCGCGATCGCCCGCCCGATGCCGCCTCCGCCTCCCGTCACGATTACGACTTTATTTTCCCATGTCATATGTGCACCTCACCTCTTGTCCTAACCATGTTCGGCAGCAAATGTGTTCCGCAGCGTGCCAATTCCTTCGACCGTCGCTTCCACGACATCGCCGGCCTTTAGCCACACTTGCGGATTTTTACCCATACCCACGCCAGGCGGCGTCCCCGTGCTGATGATATCCCCAGGCTGCAGCGTGATTGTCCGCGATAGGAACGAAATCAAGTAAGGGACGTCGAATATCAGTTCCTTCGTATTCGAATGCTGCATCGTCTCGCCGTTTAGCTTAAGGGAAATGCCGAGCTGCCCAGGATTTCCTATTTCGTCCCCGGTTACGATCCAGGGGCCAGTCGGCGCAAAACCGTCAATCGTCTTGCCGCGCGTCCATTGCGGTTCGTTTAACTGAATGTCCCTTGCGCTGACGTCGTTTACGATCGTATAACCGTATACGTATTCCATCGCGGACTCCAGCGATACTTTGCTGGCTGTCCGTCCGATAACAACCGCAAGCTCGACCTCATAGTCGCATTGCGACACTTCTTCGGGAATGACCACCTTATCGTCATGACCGGCAAGGCAATTGTTGTATTTCGGAAATAACACAGGCACCTTGGGCACCTGCATGTTCGATTCTATAACGTGATCGTGGTAGTTCAACCCGATACAAATAATTTTTTCGGGATGCGTTACCGGCGGAAGGAGCTTCACTTCGTCCAACTTGCAATGTTCGACCTCTGCCAGCAAGGACGGATTGCCAGAATCTTTAATGATATCCATAGCCGTCAAACCTTCGCGCAATACCGCGATTTCGGAACCATCCTTCAGCAGTCCGACTCTCAAGCGGCGTTCTTCATCCTGAAGCTTATAGAATTGCAACAATTTCATTATATTCGCTCCTTCTGCTTTAAGAGGTGGTTCATTTTGAACTAGCACTTTAAATATGCAAAAATATTTTAGCGGTTTTGCCCGGGCCCGCGATCAACTTCTCAAAGCAGGCCCCTCCCTCTTCGAGAGGCGCCGTCTCGGTCCATGCCGTCAAATTCACTCGGCCCTCGGAAATCCATTGCAGCGCAGTCTCGAAGTCCTCTCGCGAATAAGCGAATGCGCCTTTCGCTTCAATCTCGCCGCGGATCATATCGTTAACGGGCAGCGCGCTCTCCGCTTCGTGAAGCCCCGTAAACACGACTCTCCCGCCGGAACGCGCCGCCGAGACGCTTTGCTGCCGGGTAAAACTCGCGCCGACCGCGTCTATGACGGCATCGAAGCGTGCCGTCTCACCTATTTCCTCAAGCCGCGTCGCCGCCATGCCACCCAGCTCGCGCGCGATTTCGAGTCTCGCCTCGTTCAAGTCGAGGATGCCCGGATTCCTCACTCCATGCGCTTGCGCAGCTTGAAGCGCTAGCAACCCGATCGGACCGGCCCCATAGATCAATAACCGATCTGCCGGCGTCAGCCGCAGGAGCCGACATACGTGTACGGCGCAAGCAACCGGTTCCGTTAATGCGCCTTCCTCCATCGTTACATTGTCCGGCAGCCGATAGACATTTTCGGCCGGCACGGCAATGTACTCGGCAAACGCGCCTGGCCGATGGGCGCCCAGCAGCTGTCTGGCGCCGCATAACTGGGACTCTCCGTTCCGGCAATAACGGCAGCTGCCGCAAGTCACGAGCGGATTGGCCGTAACCCGCTCACCGGATGTAAAGCCATTCGCGCGTTCGCCCGTCTTCGCCACGATGCCCGCGAATTCGTGTCCCATTATAAGCGGCGGCTTGCGCAAAGAGTTGTGACCGAGATATCCGCTAAGCTCGGAGCCGCAGATGCCGACCCGCTCCACGCGGATCAGCACCTCGTCCGGTCCCGGCTCAGGAACGGCTACCGACCGTATGTTCATTTGTTTGGGTCCTTCATAGACAAGGGCTTGCATCTTCATATTCGTTAGCCTCCTCCTACTTGACGGGTTCCCGCTTCTCCCAATTCTGCTTAAACAACGGCAGCCAATGACCGGGGTGATACGGATATTTGGCCGCTTCCTCCAATTGAAGCTCTACGCCAAGGCCGGGACGTTCCGGCGGCTGCAAGTATCCGTTTTCGACCTTGAACGGAGGGGAGAAAATGTCTTGCGCCCACGAATGATTAAAGTCGTCGAATATTTCATGAAGGAAAAAATTCGGCGTAGCCATGTTCAAGTGCGCGCACACGATGGAGCACACGGGGCCTTGAGCGCTGTGCGGAGCGGTAACCCCGTTATGCGCATGTACCATGCCGCAAATTTGTTTGGATGCGCTGAGGCCAAGGAACTGCGGCTCCAGCTGAATTATATGAACCGCGTCATGTTTGAGCAGCTCCGCAAACTGTTCGCGGTTGTAATAATCCTCTCCGCATGCGATGGGAACCGGGCTTCTCCGCGCCACTTCCACCATGGAGGATATTCGATAAGGAGGAACGGGAGCCTCGAACCAGGTCGGCTCGTAAGGCGCCATTGCGTCCGCGAATTGCAGCGCCGTGTGCACGCTGAACCGATTATGCCCCTCGATCAGAATATCGACGTCCGGACCGACGGCATCGCGGACGGCGGCGATATTGCGGATCGCGCCCGCGAAATCGCTTCGATCCACCGTTCTCCAGGCTGCCCCGAACGGATCGAACTTCAGCGCCGTATACCCTTTGTCGACAACCTCCTTGGCCTGGTTAAAGAAGCTCTCCTCGTCCGCTCCTCCGCGGTACCAGCCGTTGGCGTAACAACGCAGCTTGTCATGTGCTTTTCCGCCTAGCAGCTTATACATCGGTACGCCGAGCGCCTTGCCCATAATATCCCAGCATGCCGTCTCGACCGCGGCAAGTGCAGACCCTTGCACCTGACCTCCGTCCGAATAAACATCCCGAATCATCTTGAGCGAGATGGTCTCCACATCGAACGGGTCCATCCCTATAACGAGATGTTTCAGCTCGTGAATGGCCGCTTCGACCGTTTTGGCGAAGCCGTTCAACGTTCCTTCGCCAAGTCCCGTTATTCCCTCGTCCGTATCCACTTGAACGAACAGCCAGTTCTTCCACGGGTTGCCGACAATATAAGTGCGTATATCCGTTATTCTCATGCCAATATCCTCCCACATGTAAGCGTTGAAACTAACTTAGCATGGCGATATGGGATCTACAAGATGTCTCACTTGTATACATCAGAGCATCACTTTTTCGACAAAATGAATATGCTGGCTGATCAGTCGAACGGTTAGCGCCGGGTCGTTGCCCTCCAGCGCTTGTCGAATTTGTTTGTGCTCCTCCAAACTGCCATCCATTCGGTTCCGGTCGCGGTAAAAGGTTGTCCGGACTGCTCGCAGAAATTTATCCTGAAGACGGGACATCGCCTCCGAATATTCCTCGTTGTCCAGGCCCGACACGATTAACTCGTGAAATTGCCGGTCGAGCTCCACGTATTCGACGATATCCCGGGTTTCTACCGCCTCGGCCTGCTTCGCCAGATTTTCGTCCAATCGCTCGAAATAAGGGCTGTCCATCTTGGCCGTCAATTGGCTCGCTGCAAACGTTTCGAGCGCCAGGCGCAATTGATAGACGTCCAAAATTTTTTTTAGCGACATTTCCTGCACGACAAACCCTTGGTTGGCCACAAGCTTGACCAATCCGATCATTTCCAATCGATCAAGAGCCGAGCGGATCGGCGTTTTGCTCATCTGAAGCCTTTCGCATAGCTGCTTCTCCGAAATAAACGTGCCTCCCTCCCACTCTCCGCTGACAATGCCATGCTTGATAAGCCCGAAAGCTTTATCTCTTAACGTCGTTCCTGTCGTCATTTCGCTCCGATCTTCCTTTCCGCAATTGCCTATTATATGATGATCATACTTGATACTCCAGGTCGAAAGGAAGATGAACATGGGCAAGCCCACCCTGCGCCAGCTGGCATACGACAATATTCACTCCTGGATCGTGAACGGAGAATTGCCAAGAGGTTCCGTGACTTCGGAGATCGAGCTCGGCAAAAGGCTCGATATGAGCCGCACCCCGATTCGTGCCGCGCTCCAACAGTTGGAGCTGGAGGGTTATGTTCGCATAGCCTCCAAGCACGGCATTCTCATTCTGGATTCTTCCTCCGAGCGGGTCGGCGACCTTCTAGAGATGATTGCGTCCATGATCTTGTTTGCCGGCATCCTTTCCTGGCATACGCGGCAAGAAGAGCTTCTCCTGTTTTCACGCAGCCAATCGGAACGCCTTGCCGTGCTCTTAAGGGAAAATGATGGTGATGCCAGGAACCGGCAAGCGTTTATCGATTTCGAATACGGGCTGCTTCGGGACTTGATTGCGATGTGCCACAACAAGGAGATGGACAAGTCCTACCAAACCGCGTCATCCCGGTTGTTATGGCATCTTAATGATCGCAGATGGACGGCTCCCCATAACGGAACGACATCGGAACAGTTGACTCGCTTCGTTCAGTCTCTCGCCTTGGGGATGGAAGCGTTCCGCGAAGCTTTATTCGCGTATCTGCAAACGTTGAAACGTACATGGTCGTAGCGCCAAAATCGGTTCTACCTTTTTCACTGGTCATTTCGACACGAAATTACGAGCATATCGCAGGATGTTTTCGGCTGCATTAAGCTATGCAAATCTTATACCTTCTGAGCGCTTTATATGGGGAAAAATGCTCCGACATGAAAGTTTTCATACCGGTTTTCATCCGATATACTTAAATAAACCGATTGAAAACACGATGAAAGGGTGATTTCGCTGAGTTATGTAGACTTGTTGGGACGTCGTAGCACGATATTGAAACACCGGATGGATGATTTGATCAAGAAGAACAACTCGCAAGGATTAAGCGCCCAGGAAAAGAACTTATACCAAACCATTGTTAAAGAATGGCATCAAGTCGAGAGCGAAATCAACTCCGCTCGCAAAGAATCATAGCTTTGGCTCACATGAAAAGGACGATACCCAGGCATCTATGATGCGAGGGTACCGTCCTTTATTCGTGCTGTATGTCGATTGTTTTGCCGTTTATAAATCCGAGATCCGATGTCGCTACCCTTGCGTTGCTTCCTTGACTGCCGGCTTGCCAGCCTCAATCAATCGTTTGTTCCCTACGAAGAAAAAGGTCAGAACCACGATTAACAATCCCGTTCCCGCAAGCAGCCATTCTATTTCGATCACATCCGCCAGCGGGCCGAAGATCATCATGCCGATTGGCATCATCGAAGTCGAGATCATGCCGAATACGCCAAAGATGCGGCCCATATAGTCCGGATCCACCTTCTCCTGCAGCAGCACCGTCGTCGGCGTATTCGCCATAGGCATTGCTACTCCGAACAGCCCCATGATGATTAAGTATACCCAAAAGACAGGCATAATTCCGAGCAATAACGTACACACTCCCATGACCAGGTTGGCGAAGGCCATTGTGTACACCTTGTTGCGGAAACCGCCCCAAGATGCGATAATCGCTCCACCAGCCATCATGCCGACGGAGAAAGCAATTTCAATAGCCGTTAACCGCCAATATTCCTCCCCGAAGCTTCGCGCAACTTGCAGCGGCGTCAAAAATGCAGCCGGTGCCATCAAGACGAAGAAAAAAGCGAAAAAGATAAAGAAGGGCTTAAGAAAGCTATGATTCTTAATGTAGGTTAACCCCAACTTAAAGTCATCCATATAACTAGTCGATTGTTTATCGGTCGCCTTCTTGTGTAGGGGAATCTTAAGAAAGAGAAGTAAAGTGAGGATCGCAAGGATTGCGGTTACGACATCGATAAAAAGAATCAACTCAATGGTTGCAAAGGTGAGCAATGACGCGCTGACAATGGGCGCAACGAACATCATAAGCGCCTGAAGCGTCCCGTTAATGCCGTTAACTCGGGTCAGCTTGTCTTCCGGTACAATCTGAGGCAATATGGCGCCTACTGCCGGCGTTTGGATACCCGCTCCCAGCGCTCGGACGGCAGCGATGACAAACAGCAGCCATGTCGCATTATATCCCATTAGAAAAGTGATGGCGAGAATAAGCGTAACCGCCGCAATCATCGCATCCGCAATTATAATTAGATATTTGCGGTTGAAACGATCCGCCCATACGCCTGCGAACGGCGACAACAGAAAAGTAGGAATGAACCCGCAAATAATAAAGAGCGTCATCATAAGTCCTGATTTGGTGGTCAGCGTGACATGCCACATAATCGCGTATTGAACCAAGGCGGAACCAAATAACGATATCGTTTGACTGCTTAAGAAAAGAATGATGTTTCTTTTCCAATTCTTTTTTTCTTCCTCGTGCGTCATCTTGTGCCCCTTTCTGGAGATACCCGAATGTATCATCAAGAATTTCTCCGTTTCTTATAGTAAGTCATTACCAAATTACATGCAACTAATTCCAATTCCCCGTCAATCTGTCCACTTCCGTTTGCATCATGACACCCATGGAGGCGCTGCTACGTATTGCTTGGAATTGGGATTAGAATAGTAATAGGTTAAGGAGGACAAAATGTTTATCGTCATTGGTCTCGTATTTATCGTCTTGTACGCCCTGATCGTATTCTACATAGGTTGGAGCGGCTGGAAGTGGATGAAGCCGGCGGTCTCTCGCAGGTTCCGGCTGTTCTATATCATCGCGATCGTTTTCCTGGCAAGCTCTCTCTTCCTCTCCAGAATTGTCGAGGGCTCCACCATACTAAGCGTAATCGGCAGCTATTGGCTGGCCATCTTTAGCTTATTGGTTATGCTCCTCCCTCTCGTGCATCTAATCGTCTGGCTCACCAAGCTGACGAGTTTGCCTCGCCGCTCCGTCCAGAAGTGGTCGGGTATCGTTACTTTGATCCTGCTCGTCGGCTTGCTGGGTTATGGAAGCTACAATGCGTTTAGCCCGACCGTGCGTTTTTATGACATCCATATCGACAAGCAAGGCCCGGCGAATGGCGAGCTTCAAATCGTAATGGCCTCCGATATGCATTTTAGTTATCTATCCGGCAGAAACCATGCAGAACGAATGGTAAAGGAAATTAACGCGCTAAATCCCGACATCGTCTTGCTGCCTGGCGATATTGTGGATGACGATATTATTCCTTACAAAGACAAAGGGATCGGCGACGTGTTATCGGAGATCGAAGCGCCTCTCGGCGTATTCGCCTCGCTTGGCAACCATGATCGGTTCAAGGGAGAGACCGAGGAGTTAATCGGACTTCTGGAGGAAAGCGGCATCGATGTGCTGTACGACGAGACGATCCAAGTGGATAGCTGGCTGACGCTGGTCGGACGGAAGGATTACAGCGATAAGGAAAGAGCCGGGCTGGCCTCATTAACAGACGGCATTGATCGCTCTGGGCCGATTTTTATGCTTGAGCATCAGCCGGTTGAATTCGACATCGCGGAGGAGCAGGGCATCGATCTCGTGGTCTCCGGACATACCCATTATGGACAAGTCGCGCCTGGCAATCTGATTACCGGCATGTTGTTCGAAAATGATTGGGGCCTTCTGCAGAAAGGGCAGCTGCATTCCATCGTCTCTTCCGGTTTTGGCTTCTGGGGCCCCCCTATCCGGATCGGATCGCAGGCGGAGGTTGTATCCATTCGTGTCCATTTCGCCAATTCGGGCAGTTAAAGCAGGGGCTCTGTCCAATAAGTCTCATAAGTAAAAAGTAGGGCGAAAAACACAATGAAGTGACCCCTGTCTAGTAGACAGTCTAAAAACATTTGCCAGGCGCCGGTCTATTTGGTGGATTGTGTATGAATTTTCATACACGTTTGGCCAGGTGCCGACCTATTTGGTGAATTGTGTATGAATTTTCATACACGGTTGGCCAGGTGCGCCACTTTGTTGAATCAAAACAATCCAAGCTCCAAGTCCATGCAAGGCTGCTCGTCCGCAATGCCATCTATATTCCAGCGCAGCCAATGACGTTGTTCTTGCGTCCCGCTTCCCCATTCCTCCAATAAAATCGCGCATAAATCGATACGTCTCTTCTCGATAAACAAAGGCAGCTGCTTCATCCAGTATGAATCGATGTGGCGAATCCCATTGTATCCCTCCATAAAGCCGACAAGAAACCGGTTAGCCCTTTTCGTCGTCTCTTCCCTGCTTGCCGCCGGTTTGCTCCATTGCGAAAAGGTCGATGCATAATAGACAGCCATAGCAACATCCTGAACAAAATAATCGTAACCGCAATCGTCAAAATCAAACGCGAATATGACCCCGTTATGCACATAAAAATTGCCATGATGCAGATCGCGATGGCATAAGCCGTAGCTGTCCTTCTCCCGGGGCAGACGCAGAATTTGTTCCTCGCGCTTCTTGAAAGCTTGATACAGCAACTGCTCCTCTGGCGAGGAGGCGTCGGTAGGCTGGTAAGGCAACTCATCCTCCGTAATCCGATCCGGTTCGCCGGCAGGGACAGAATAGTTGACAGCGCACTCATGCATGAGCCCGGTAATACGCCCCCACTCTTGGAACAAGGAATCGTTCCATTCCGATTGGCCTCCATGGATATGGCCGCCGGGCGCTTTCTCAAACGCAGTCAGCAGGAATGTGCCGCCCTCGTAAGGAATACGCTCCAGAAGCCGACCTCCAGGCGAAGGAAGAGGTTTGCATACGTTCACGTTATGCTCTGCAAGATAGGCGACGAAATTCAGTTCCGCCTGCAATTGCCTCTCTGTACGATGCGAGTCGTGCGTCACTCGCAGAATGGTGTCTCGACCATTGTCCTTCATGGCGTAAACGAGATTCTCGAACCCGCCGAATTTGGTGATATCGTGTTCGGAAATGCCATAACAAGCCGCCGCAGCCCCCAGATGCTCCGAAGTAAATTGTTTTTGCCAACTATTCAACTTCCCGTCTCCTTTCCGTTTTTCGATCCATTTTGTTTAACATTCTGTCTTTCGCTTGCTCGCGTCGTTTGGCGTAAGCCATCTCTTTCTCCAATTTAACAAAGTTCTGATATCGTTTGGCATCGAGCTCGCCGCTCGCGATTGCGTTCCGAATCGCGCAGCCAGGCTCCCGTTCATGCTTGCAGTCCCGGTATCTGCAGGACTCGCTTAAGACCATTATATCTTCGAATGCAGCGCCAGCTCCATCGTCCGATCCGTTTAACTGCAGCTCGCGCATACCCGGCGTATCGATAATGATTCCGCCTTGAGCCAGCACGATCAATTCGCGATGCGTGGTCGTGTGTTTGCCGCGTCCGTCCCCGTACCGGATATCGTTTACCCGCTGCAGCTCCTTGTCGGCCAGGGCGTTGATGAGCGTTGACTTGCCAACGCCGGACGAGCCGATCACGGCCAGCGTATTCCCTAACACAAGATAAGTCTGAAGCTCATGCATGCCTTCGGCGTTTAAAGCGCTAATGGTGTGGACGGGTACTCCCGGCGCAATAGCCTGCACTTGCGCCTCTTGCCCTGCCGGGTCAGGGCTCAGGTCCGACTTGCTCAGCACGATGACCGGACTTGCACCGCTTTCCCAGACGAGAAGCAAGTAACGTTCCAATAGGCGAAGATTAAAGTCCTGATTCAACGCCATGACGATCAGTATCATATCTATATTGGCAGCCACGATCTGTTCCTCCGTCACGGCTCCGGCGACATTGCGGGACATCTTGCTTTTTCTGGGAAGAACAGCGTGAATAATCGCACGATCCGACTCTTCCTTCATGACCACCCAATCGCCGACCGCAGGGAGATCGGCCCGCTCTGTCGCATGAAACCGCAGCTTACCTGCCAATTCGCCCAGCTTCTCGCCGTTGGTTGAGGCCACATCATACAGCTGCCGATGTTCTTTGATCACACGCCCTACCGAATAACCGCGTTCCCGGTACGGTTCGTAATGCTGCTGGAACATGGGACCCCAGCCTAGTTCAACTAAATTCATTGTATATTCCTCCAATTTTTATTGCTTTTCCAACCATCACATCACGATTGCAGCACAAAAAAGCCGCGACAAATGAAACTCTATCGGCGGCTTTACAATGTCGGGTTATTCGTAAAATAGACATAGGAAAGCCCCGGAATCCTGCACTTCGGTTTCCGGGGCGATTAACTCATTCGCTCATTCGTCCAAACAGCTTAGAATAGTGAACGGTGAGGAACGCCTCCTTGAACCAAAGCATTTTTGATCATTTCAGCCATTGTCCTCACTCCTTTCAGTCTTTGTGAAGTTAATATAGCATACGGATCGCTCAAATCACAGGCCAAAAACGAGTATAACCATTTAGGAGGATAAATTGATTAAATTGTCGAATTTTAGCATCAATACCTATTACTTTTATTTGAAGGATGACAAGTATGCAAAAGTTATGGGCGTCTGTCCTTTTTTTACTGGTCGTTACACTGACAGTGCCTTGGCTAACATCCGCGATGGAGCAGCCTAATGTTCCTTCGTCCGGAGAATTGCTTGATCCCGCCTCGTCTCCCTCCCTCAAGGCCGTTAACGGGATGCTCTCGCTAAATGACTGGGATTTCGCAAGAGACGGAACGATCCAATTGCAAGGGGACTGGTTGGTGGAGTGGGAAACGATGGGAGATCCGAACCTCCAAGTAACGGAGCACTCCTTTGGAACAGTCAAGGTTCCAAGCTCATGGGGAAATCTTCCCGAACCTAGATCGGATTACGGCCTTGCTACTTATCGATTGCGCGTGTTGCTGCCTGAGGAGTGGAGGACTTCCGATCAGGTCCGCCCTCTGGCGATCTATATGCCTGATGTAGCGACGGCTTACACTTTATGGATAGACGGTCAACAGGTATTGAAGGTGGGTCAAGTAGGAGCAAATAAGGAAGAAATGGTAGCCAGCAACGTGCCTCGAACCGCTTCCTTTGCCGTTAATCGGGATTGGCTGGACATTACGATTCATATTTCGAACTTCGTCCAGCGCAAGGGCGGGCTTTGGACGACTCCCTTGCTCGGCACCGCAGATCAAATCGCGCGGTATCATCAAACAAGATTAATTATTGATAATGCACAGGCAGGCATCTTGATTGTAATGGCGATCTTCCATATCGCTTTGTTCTTCTGGAACAGGAAAGAAAAAAGCCCTTTCTTTTTTGCTATGTTATGCCTTGCTGTAGCTGTCCGAACCCTTTCATCCAGTCAAATGACACTTATCTATTTCATCCCGGAATTTTCATGGGAATGGAACACAAAGCTGGAGTATATGTCCGTAGTTGCGGCAAGTCAATTCACACTCCTCTACTTTTTGCAGATGAATGCTCGAAGCGTCGTACTTCCTCGGTTGGCTGCTATCTTTATTTGGTCCGGAAGCTTTTATCATTTATTTGTGCTTTTATGCCCGGCGTCCGTTTTTACGACAACCATGAATGTTTTGATGACTTATCTTGTACTGATCTCCTCCTACGTCCTTGCCATTGTCATTCGCGCCTCCTTGCAGAGAGAGGATGGGGCCTTGTTCAATCTGATCGGAATGAGCGTGTTTTTTATTTGTGTACTAAATAATGTTTTATACTATAACTTTATTATCGTTTCGATAGATATGACTGCCATCGGCATGCTGGCCTTCTTGATTTTACAGTCTCTTAATGTTACCAATCGCTTTGCGAGGGCGTACAATCTGGCGGAAGAGACGTCAGCCAAGCTGGTTCAGTTGAACCAAAGCCTGGATAAGCAGGTAGAAGATCGTACACATAAGCTGGAGCACAGCCATCGCGAACTGAAGCAAGCCTATGAGCAGCTTTCCAACATACACGAAGAACGCCGACGGTTGTTTTCCGATATTTCGCACGAGCTTGGCCATCCTGTAAATTCGATTCAAGGTTACATACGCGGCATGATTGATGGCGTCGTCCCTCAGGGGAAGACGGAATATTTGCATACGGTTTATGAAAAAACCTTGTATCTGCAACGGATCTTTCAAGATTTGATCGCGCTCGAGCGGCTCGAATCCGGTCAGATCGAACTGGAAAAGAAACAAATCGATCCCAGTTTGTTCATCAAAGAGCTTGTTGATCGTTATCGTTGGGATATAGAAGAAAGCGATATCGCGTTTCAATATCTGGAAGGCGTACCCCCGGACGAATATTGCGCAGAGGTAGATCCTAGCCGGATCGAGCAGGTATTTTGCAATTTATTGTTTAATGCCAAAAAATTCACGCCTGGCGGCGGAACCATTACGATACATACGACCATTGTAATGGAAAAGCCTGAAACTCCTTATATGCAAGTTACTGTTCAGGATACCGGTGCGGGTATTTCGGAGAGGGATCTCCCCCATCTATTCGAACGATTCTATCAGGTTCGCAAGGGTGACCGCGAAGGAAGCGGGCTGGGACTCGCGATTGTTAAAGGTATTGTAGCGTCACATGGCGGCTATGTGGGCGTACAGAGCGCAATGAGCGAAGGTAGTCGGTTCTATTTCGCCATTCCTGTTTCATTAGCGTCAGCCTATAGAATGAGAAGGTGAGGGTTCATGCTTGTCAATAAATGAGAAAATCATGATCGTAGAAGATGATCCGGATCTTAGCGAGCTGATTCGACTGTATTTAGAGCAAGCCGGATACGATGTAATAAAAACCGATCAAGGATTACATGCAGTTATCGAGTGCAAAAAAGAAAATCCTCCTGATCTCATCTTGCTCGATATTATGCTTCCGGATATAAACGGGATAGAGGTTTGCCGCATGCTTCGCGAGCATTCCAATGTGCCGATCGTTTTCATTAGCAGCAAACAAGAGGCGGAAGTGATGGTACGCGGACTCGAATGGGGAGGCGATGATTATGTGCTCAAGCCTTTCCATCCGAACGTATTGGTAGCGAAGGTCAAAGCTTTGCTTCGCAGAGTGAAGGGTCAGCCTTCGGAACAGCTGGAGTTGGGGAACTGGCGGTACGATTACAAGACCGCCGAGCTGTATGTGGGCGGAGAAGCGGTGCCGTTATTTACCAAAGAGAGACAAATGCTCGAGTTTTTTCTCAGAAACCCTAATCAAGTTTTTCATGTGGAGGAGTTGCATCAAGCGATTTGGGGATGGGATAGCCTCAGCAATTTAGGTACGGTGATGGTGTATATTCGTCATTTGCGTAAAAAGATCGAAGCGGATCCGTCCAAACCGCGTTTTATCGTTACTGTCCGAGGTTTTGGCTACAAGTTTATAATGGATCACAAAAAATGATCCCATCGAACTAGCCAGTATTTATTGCAGCTCTCATTTTAAACTGTTTTTAAACTCCCTCTTTTATACTATTAAGCGTATACGTGGAATCGTTTAATGGAGGAGAGTTGCATGCCATACTACCATTTCAAAAAAGTCTGGACACCTCTTAGCTTGATAGGCGTTCATTTTTTTCAAGATGAACAAGGGGATTATTGGGTAAAATACTGGAATTCGAAAAGACGTCGTTTAAAGGGATAATCAGGATAAAACATTCATCCTTCCCTGAGTACATCGACTATAAAATAAGGCCAACAGCCGCTCTTCGAGCGAACTGCCGGCCTTTTCTTGTATCCCGTTACAGATAGAGAAGCTTGGCGATCACTTTAGCCGCTTCGGCGCGCGACAAGGAGTTTTGCGGATTAAACTTGCCGTTCCCGCTGCCTTGAATGATTCCTAACTTCTCGACCTGCGCAATCGCCTCGATGGCCCAAGCCCCGGCATCCTCCATATCGCTAAAGCTTGCCGTCTGATCGTTCTCCGCGCTTATCCCGTTCATGAACGCATAAGCCCGACTCATGATAACCGCCATTTCCTGGCGCGTAATCTTGCCATGCGGATTAAATTGCTGCGCGCTTTTACCATGGATAATTCCCGCTTCGGCTGCAGCGTTGACTGCATCTGCGTACCAAGCCTCGGCTTCCACGTCATTAAACGTTCCCTCTCCGCTTGCGGTAAGCTTTAGCGCTCTGGCGATGATCGCCGTAAATTCCGCGCGGGTAATCGTGGCGGTGGGAGCGAACCTCTCGGAATCTACGCCGTTAACCAGGTCCGCCGCAGATAACAGTTGCACGTAATCGTACGACCAATGATCGCGATTTAAGTCCGCGTAGTTCGTTACAATCTCGATAGCAACGTAAGAATGCCCAGTCAGCAGCTCGGGATGATCCGCGGACAAAACAACATTCGCTTGAACCAACGTCAGTTTGCCGTCGCTGCCGATTTCGTACAAATTCGTGTAAGAAGTCATATCGTCCTGTTTAATGCCGAGAGTATAAGATACGCTGGCCGCTTGGTCGCCTGCCATTGCCTTAACCGTAAAGGCTTTGCTTGCGGCTTTTGCCGTCTTTTTCGACGTTTGAATTTGATTCTCGTAAGCTTGTTGTTCGGCTTGGGTTGCATATTCAACCACGATTTCAACCGTCTTCGCTTTGCCACTATCCAGCAGCAGTCTGTTCAGCTCTTGTCCGCTCAAAACAATATTCGGCTGATTAGGCACGGCGATGACGACCTCTCCATCCCCTAATTGCTTAAATAGAGCAGCCAATCCGGTTGGAATTTGAATCGTGCCGCCTTCGCCGCTTAGATCAATCACAAGTCGTCCGGCTTCAATGGCTTCCGTAACTTCCTTGTCGGACAGCACCTTATCCGCATTCGGAGTTGGCACCGTAGGTAACCCGCCGCCTGTGCCAGGCAAAGATGGCACCTCGGTCTTCGGCTTCGTAACGGAGAATCCGTCGATCAGAACGCCTTCGCTCGTGCGCGCCTCGACGCGGATCTCGTCCTGCGTAACTTGGATTGCGGAATAGACGGGAACATCTTCGTCGAATATTTCTTCCAGGTAATCAAACTTTGAGCCATCATAGAATTTCCAGCCAGAGGCGCCGCCGTCCAGGTAGACCGTTCCCTCATTCGTTTGCTTATTCGGCTTTCCTTCTTGCATCGGGTAAGTGCGCGAATACACATGATCGTGGCCGACCAGCACCAAGTCTACGCCCATTTTCTCCAGGATCGGCGCAAAATAGGTCTGCGTATACTCCACAAGCGTGTCACGGCCCGCTTCTGTATGGTAAGCAGGGCGATGGAACATCGCGATCGTCCATTTCTTGTCGTTTTGCTCCAGGTCTTCTTGCAGCCAAGCGGCTTGATCGATCATTTGCTCTTTCGTGCCTTCCGAATTCAACACGACAAAATGCGTATCGTCGATATCGTAAGCATAGGCGTATTGCATTTGCGATTCCGGTCCGTTCACAGGGAAGTTCGCGCCTTTGGTAAACACGTCCTTGCCCTCGCTCTTGACGTCGTGGTTCCCAAGCGTAAGCGCGGATGGATACGTAGTCGCATAGATCGAAGAAGCTCTCCAGAACTGTTTCCACTCATCGAAAGCGCCGCCGGCATCCACTATGTCTCCTCCATGCATAACGAATTGCGTGGAAGGATATTGCGTGAAGGCATTCGACATAAGCTCTTGGTAGATTTCTAGGCCATCATCTTCTTTCGTGTGAGAATCCGTCACGTACAAGAAGGAGAACGGCGTAGCTTTATCTTGATCCATTGTGGTATACCTGTGCCATGTCGACCAAGCATCCTCATACCCGATCCGATATTTATAAGTCGTATTCGGCTTCAAATTCTCGACCAGAACATTGTGGAAGCGAATTTCGCCCTTGCTGCCCTTCTCTTTCAAGCTGAGTACTTGAAGCTCGCTCTCGGATTGTTGTTCTTTGACGAGGGAAACTTCCGGCTCTTCGCCCTCTCCCCATTCGCTTGCTTCGATATATTGAATAAACGTATCCCGAGTTGCCGAATTGGTCTGCCATGCCGCGCTTAGTTGCGTCGACAAGTCTTCCGCGACATACGTCTGAAGGTATTCCGGCATGCTGGAACCGTATTGTTCGACGACATCATATTTGACAACCTTGCTGTTCTCCGTGCCGTTGACCGCTTGCACTTGATAGCTGCCACGCGCCAACGTCGCGAGATCCGTCGTCAATTGCCCCTGGGCATTCGTTCGGCCCAGACTGCCGCTGAGCGATAGACTGCTCACGTCGGTTGCGGCAATATAACCCGAAGTCGTACCGTCCGGCAAAATCACCTCGAACCAACCGTCGTCAGGCTCAGCCGATGCGTAATACCGTTGGCCTGCCGTCGCAACCCTCAGTAGTTCGGAGGAAGAATCATCGTCCTTGTATACATTAGTCGTTGCGGCGGTGATCGTAACAACAGAGCTTTGCTTTAATAGACCCGTAAAAAAAATATCCGCGCCTTCGAACGGTTGGTTATTGCGATCCTTAACCGTGAAAGTAGTCGTCGTATCGATTCCGACTCCCGTCAGCTCCAGGTGATACGGGAATGCGATCGTGTAGCGAATAGGCGTAGCAAGCGGATTGCCTGTCGGCGTGCCGCCAGAAGCAAGCTCGGAGCTGCTCATCGTGATGGACTTGTAAGCCTCGCCCCGCTCCAGCACAGCCGCGGAGTTCACTCTGAAGTTCACCGTCACGATATCGTCGGCCGTTGCCGGGGATATACCGTCCAAGTTCACTTGCACGATCCCCTTGTCGTCATCGACCGTCGAAGTGGCCGCAACGCCATTGACTTCCGCCAGCCCTTCGAATCGAAGGGTGTTCGGATCATAGGCCAATTCGAATCCAGCCGAATCCGCATTTACATAGTCTTTAATATTCAGTTTAACGGCATAAATTTCATTACTGACCGCCTCTTCGGCGGCTGTCATAAATAGACGCTCTCCTGCATCTATCGTGAAGGCATACGTTTTTTCCGCCGGGTTGCCGTTATTGTCTCTCACTTGAACATCCAGTACATGATATCCCCCATCCACCGCTTCGCCTGGGTAAGACAGTATGCGCGTATCTGGAGAATATTGCACATCGGCCGTAATATCCTTGCCGTCCAAATGCACGGACAACGAAGTCATATCCAGACCGGAATCCAAGTCGACAAGTCCAACCTGCAACTCATCAAGCGGGGCTGTTAGTACTTCATCTTCCAGCGGTGTTATTGCCGTAAGAACGGGAACATCGTTATCCTCGTCCACTTCTCCATAGATGAAGCGAATATCGTCAACCCAGATGGAGCCTTTATTTTTTTTGCTCATATCGGATTGCTTCAGCTGGAAAAAGAGTTCAAGAATGATCGGGCCTTGTTTCCCTTGCGGAATATCGGCCTCGATATATTTCCAGCCCGTCCAGTTGATTCCGTCGTTATCCGCATCGTAAAATTCGGCCTGAAAGGAGGAGCCGCTGCCTCCTAGCTCCCTGAATTTCGTCGTCAGAAGATGACCTTCGTTGTGGCCGTACACCCACATGCCCACTTTGGTCGGGTATCCCGAAATCGGTTGATGGCCGCTTTGGTAGCCAACCTCGATCTGGGAGGGATTGTCCACGATATCGATCATGTCGTAGTCGATTCTAGCGGAGTGCGCTCCATTCCTTACGTACTTGGGATTAGACTCCAGATGGAGCGTAGCCTCGTGCATCCGTTTCGGATTAAACTTGATGTCGCCAATTACATTCTCTTCCTCGAAGTCTTCTACCATCACGATTGAATCGCTTCCGTCGGCTGCATGGACATAGGCCTTGCCCCCCATTGCCGCGAGCAATTCCACTCCTAGAAGCGTTATGACCAACGAGAATATGACTTTCTTGCGCCATTCCTTTGCTAACATGTTCATGTTATGATCCTCTCTCTCCTCGCAATATCTGTATATCTCCAAGGAGTCTAACAATCATTTGTTAAGAGAAATCAAACTAGTTGTAAAGGAATTTTATTGTTTTGCGAAACCAGCAGAATGACGCGTTCGCTTATTCTCTCCTTATTCCTCTAAGCTGGCCGTAACGCTCCGCATCCGGCTTGTATCGCCAGGGCCATGCGGCCGGACACTTACCCTCTCGGCCAACGATGAGGAGCGACATGCTGCAGCATGGCAAGAAAGAGCGCCGCCCATTGTTCAAGAGATAGTGAAGCGACTGCTTGCTCACGTCTAACATGTGCAAGTCTCAATGTAATTTTCAATTGCGCGGGCGTGAAAATGGTTCCCAGCGCATGCTCTGCCATAAGTCGCGGTTCACGAAGCAGATATGACGCGAAGGCGGCAAATCGCCTTCTTTCCTTCTCGGGGACTAGAGAGGTATCCCTTCTTGCAACTCGAATGATAGCAGCGTCAACGCGAGGCGGCGGCGCAAAATGAGTGCGCGGAATGACCTTCCTCATGTCGAAATGAAATTGCATTCTCCATAGGAGCAGCCTCGGATCCAGCGTAGCGCTTTCCGTAAATCGAATAGCCGCTCCTTTCTCCAGGATCAGCGCCCCTCGCTGGAATGATCTGCCTTCGACCCCAAGCAGCTTATCGAGAATGGCCGTTGTGATAGAGAACGGAATATTGGCGATCACGCAGAAGGGTCCGGCCGGCAGCCTCATTTGCCTAAAATCGGCTTCTACAATGTTAATATGAGGATGGTCTTCCGCTTTGGCTCGAAGCATCCTGACGAACTCTGCATCATTCTCTACAGCGATGACCTTGCCGGCTCTTGCGGCAATCGGAAAAGTAAGACTTCCTTTGCCTGCGCCGATCTCTAGCACGGTATCGCTTGGCTGCAGCCGTATCGTGTCAATTAGTTGCTTAATTGTACGCGGGTGATGCAGCAGATGCTGCCCCGAGAAGTTCGGCCCCGCTTTATGTTTCCTAACCGTCCGATGTTTCTTATTCTGTTTGCGCATAGATTCGTTCCTCCCGTTGTTGTTAAGTTTCTTGGATAAACAAAAGAACCGCAGGCGCGGGCCTGCGGCGGAACAACGGGAATGTAACAACCAATATGCGCATTCAAACAAGCGTCCCTGTGAGCATCGGGACAACAGCTCGCTGTAGGTTTCATTGCATAATTGAATAAGCGTCAACTTTCCCTTGGTAGGAGAAGATTAATGCCGCGCTTATTTTGTACACGCAAAAAAGAGACAGACACGCTGTCCCTTATCCTTCAATTAAGCAATAGGATATCCTGAAATGGGCAGACCGATTCCGTTTTGCTCCGCACGCAGGCAGAGCCTTTGTTCACTATGAAGTTAGCGGGACAAAGTGACAAAACGTAATCTTCCGTAATTAACTGCACCCATCGTCAGGACAACCCTCCGTTCCTTAAACTGTTGTTATTGTATCATAAAGGCAGACCAAACCACAATCCGGCTACGATCGTCACAGCGCAATATCCTTGTTCTCGTACGTTAGCTTGGTTCGTTCGAGATATTAAGCTCTTCCTGATCATCGTGAGCTCGCCATATTATTCATAAGGATTGGTCGCAGATGGAAAAGTTTATTTTGACATTTAGTTAGACCCAATCTAAAATAAAATGTAAGTAAGTACTTACATTAAGGGAGGAGGAATCTCATGAGCGCTACTCCGACTACAAGCGAGAAATTATTGTTGGCAACTATCAACCTCATGGCCGAAAAAGGATATGACGGCACCACGACCAAAGAAATCGCACTAGCTGCCGGAGTAAACGAAGTCACTTTATTTCGCCATTTTGGAACAAAAGAAAAACTGCTTGAGGCCGCCTTTAGCCGGTTTCACTATGGCAATGAGATGACCAGGCTTTTTAACGAAGATCTTAAGGGATATCTGCAAGAGGACCTGCTTACAGTGAGTCGAACGTATCACAGCATTATGAACCGGAATAGAAAATTAATCTCTATCGCGCTTAAAGGAAGCAGTTCTTTACCTGACTCTGTTCTGCAAGAGGCTTCGCGCAACCCCACCCACTTAAAAAATTTGCTTACTGATTATCTAACTGCAATGTCATCGGAAGGCAAAGTGGTCACCTCTAATCCAGAGATCCAGGCCTTATCGTTTATGTGGATGAATTACGGGGCTTTCATCAATAGACTAAATGACGAAGAAGCGGTCTCGGAAGATGTGCTGGACGATTTTATTGAAGAAAGCGTGCGCATATTTACTAAGGCGCTTAGCCCTTAAGTATTGGTTTCCCTACAAATGAAAGGTGAGATTCTTTATGACTAAAACGTCTTTTCCCTACGAAAAAAAGCGTCAACGAGTACTCGGTCTGGAAATGGCCTATGTAGACGAAGGAAGCGGCGATCCGATTGTCTTTCTGCACGGCAACCCTACTTCCTCTTATCTCTGGCGTGAAATTATTCCTTATGCTCAAAATTTCGGTCGTTGCATTGCTCCTGACCTCATAGGCATGGGGGATTCCGAAAAAATTCCCCAAAGCGGTTCCGACTCTTACACTTTTGTAGAGAATCGTCGCTACCTCGATGCCTTTCTGGATCAACTTGGCGTTCGCGACCGGGTTACGTTTGTGGTGCACGATTGGGGATCGGCCTTGGGATTTGATTGGGCGTACCGCCATCCGGATGCCGTTAAAGGAATCGCCTACATGGAGGGAATCATAAAACCGCGTAGTTGGAGCGAGCTGCCGGAACGGGGACGGAACATTTTCCAGGCATTACGATCCAGCGAGGGTGAGCAAATGGTGTTAGAACACAACTCTTTCATCGAGACGAACCTGCCAATCGGCATTATGCGCAAGTTGACGGAGGAAGAGATGGCGGAATATCGTCGGCCATTCTTGCTGCCCGGCGAAGGACGCCGACCAACGTTAACCTGGCCGCGGCAACTTCCCTTTGATGGAAACCCGGCCGATGTGACGGACATTGTGATCAGGTACGGAGAGTGGTTAGCCCAGAGCTCGTTCCCGAAACTCTTCGTTAACTGCGATCCGGGCACAATGCCGAAATCCCATGTTGAGTTCTGCCGCACCTGGCCCTTGCAAACGGAGATTACCGTCCGCGGACTTCATTATCCCCAGGAGGATTCGCCTCATGAAATTGGCGAGGCACTTGCCGCTTGGTTAAAAAAGCTAGCATAGCCTGCAAGGGGCTGTCCCGAAGTGACAGCCCCTCGCAGGCATGAAAAGCGGCTCGTTCTTTCAGCATCCTGAAATTCAGCCCGGAATTTCCGTATAAATTTGAAAGGTCACGCCGAATTTATCCGTCACATCGCCAAAGCCGGGGCTGAAAGCCTCCTCGCTGAAAGGCATGTTTACTTGCCCGCCTTGCCGCAATGCTTCAAAGATTCGTCTGGAATGCTCCACGTCGTTCGTCGTGATGCAGATCGTGACTCTTTTGCCCGCTTCAATTGCCGAACCGCCGGGAGAATCCGAGAACATAAGCTCGGATTCGCCAACTCGCAGCTTGGCATGTGCCACAAGATCCTTGAGATTTTCGGAGAATGTATCCGGCATGTCCGGCATATCTCCATAGGTCAGGATGGAAAGTACTTCCGCCCCGATTGTTTGTTCATAAAACGCGATGGCTTCCTTGGCGTTGCCTTCCAAAGTAATGTACGGTGTAAGTTTTACGGTCATCGATTATTCCTCCTTGGGTTTGTTTGATCTTCTATTTCTGCCTTCATAGTTATAGACGAATCAACCGGGAAGAATTCATCGGTGCTTTACAACGGAAAAAACAACGGAAGCACGGCCACCATTACGATGCCCATAATGACCTGCAGCGGCAATCCAACCTTGAGATAATGAGAGAAACGATAACGTCCAGCCGACATGACAAGCGCATTGGGCGGCGTGGAGAAAGGCGAAGCGAAACACATGCTGGCTCCGATCGATACCGCGAACAGAAACGGATACGGATTGGCGTCAAGCTGAAGCGCCGCCGAGAGCGCTATAGGCGCGAACAGGACGGCACATGCCGTATTGCTGATGAACAATGTAAGAAGCGAAGTCGTAAAGTAGACGCCCGCAAGCAAGACCATGGGACCGTAGCCGCCTAACGCGCCTACCATTCCTTCGGACAACAGCGCCGCGGCGCCCGTCTTTTCGATCGCGATCGACATTGGAATCATGCCGCCGATCAGCACAACGCTCTCCCAATTGATCGTTTTGTACCCTTCCTCCATGCTTCTGACGCAACCGAACACAATCATCAGGACAGCCGCAATCATGATTGAGGCCACTGCGGGAATGAAATCCGATACCAGCAGCACGACCATCAAGAGCATGATACCCGCGGCGATTGGCGCTTTATTGTCCATCGTCACTTTGCGGGATTCCTCGATCGGTTGCCCTACTACGACGACATCCGATTCGTTCGCGAGCCTCGCGATGTCCTTCCATGTCCCCTGCACGAGCAAGGCATCGCCGAAGCGCATTTTCTCTTCTTTCAAATTATGGAGAAGATATTGGTCCTGCCGTTGAATGCCGAGGATGTTCAAACGATACTTCTCCCGGAAGCCGGATTGTTTGACGAGCCTGTTAATAAGCCCGGACGTTGGCGTCAGCATGACTTCGGCGATGCCGACATCCTCCGTCGCAAACAGTTCTGTTCCCGATGCCCGTTTGTTCTCCGAGACTTGATGATCAAGCATCGTCAGGTCGAACTCCCGGGCGAACTCGTCCACCCGTTCGAAGGCACCGTAAACGTACATAATATCCTCTTCCTGGATGATCGTATTCGATCCGGCGACTTCTTGGTTGATCGTTTTAAAAAATTGGTTCTTGGCCGATATCTTTCGCCTGATCTCAATTACGTTTAACGCATGTCGCGCGGATATATTCAGTTCTTGCAACGTCTTGAAACGAATCGGGGAATGCGGACTCACTTGCACGCGATAAAGGTTCTGCGTAAGCTGGTACTTCTTCGCCAGATCCTTAAGCGAACGTCCCGTCCGCCGGTCGCCTTCATCCTTTTCATTCTGCGGCAGAAACCTGCGGAGGAACAGCATCGAGACAATCCCGACCGCAATACATACGAGACCGATCGGCGTATACGTAAAAAAGGATATTCCGTTATATCCGCTTCCCGACAATACCTCTTGAATGACCATGTTTGGCGGAGTTCCGATTAAAGTGAGCATCCCGCCCATGCTGCTGGCAAAAGCAAGCGGCATGAGCAGCCTGCCCGGATTCGTCTTCGCGCTCATCGCCAGGCTCACGACAATGGGCATCATGACGGCGATCGTCCCCGTATTGCTCACGAACGCTCCGATGGCTGCCGTGACGACCATAATCATGACGAGCATCCGAGTTTCGTTCGTCCCCGCCAGCTTCAGCATCTTCCTGCTGACCATGTTCGCGAGCCCCGTTTGGAAGATGCCGCCGCCGACCACAAATAAACCTACCATCATAATGACGACCGAATTGGCGAAGCCGGACAACGCCTCGGCTGGCGTGAGAATGTTAAACAGCATTAAAACGATTAGCGCTCCGATGGCAACCAAATCGGATCGCACTTTCCCGGAGATGAACAAAACAGACGCAACGGCTAGTACGGATAAAGTGAGAATCATAGGACCGTTCACGTAAAAGCTCCCTTCTAACGGTTGTAGCACAACCTCTATATGACTAGCATACTAGAAGTAGGAGCATTAATCACGTGCGAGATCCCCTACATGCGGATCGACTCCATCCAGAAACAGATAGCCGCTGCCGCGGACAGCGGGGTTGCCGCATATTTTTCCTTTTTGCTGACGGAAAACAGATTCGCCACTGTATTCAATGACAAATACGCGGCAAAAAACATGCAATTATACTTGGTCGCCGTTTCGGAAAACCAAAATGGCAACCACCCTCCAGCTTGCAAGATAACGACTATCGCAAACAACTGCACGATAAATGAAAGGACGGCGGCATATCTGAGCCGAACGGGCAGGACCTTATATTTTCCGCCCATCGTAAACTCCCCCAGCGGAAGTCCGCAAGCTACCAAAATCGTCATAATGGCAACTACCGCGAACAAGACGGCGCCCGCAATCGCGAACATAATATCAGCTCCTGTCGCCTACTTAAGCATCTGATAGACTTGCTCTACATCCTTATCCCCGCGGCCGGACAAATTGATGATGACGATCTGATCCTGGTCCATTGTCTGAGCCAGCTTCTTCGCGTAAGCAATCGCATGAGCGCTCTCCAGGGCGGGAATGATTCCTTCCGTGCGGGATAATTCCTGGAACGCCTCCAGCACTTCCTCATTGGTGACCGTTGCGTATTCTGCCCGACCCGTCACCTTGAGGTGGCTATGCTCCGGCCCAATGCCCGGATAGTCGAGTCCCGCGGCGATGGAATAGGTTTTCTGCGGCTCGCCGTTCTCGTCCAGCAGCACCAGACACTTGAAGCCGTGAATAATACTCGGTACACCTTGGGTTAAGGACGGTGCTTGATCGGGTTCAACGCCGATTAAACGAACGGTCGGCTCGTCGATGTAGTGCGCGAATGCGCCAATCGCGTTGCTGCCTCCGCCCACGCAAGCCACCACTGCATCCGGCAAACGGCCCTCTTTCTCCACAATCTGCCGCTTCGATTCTTCGCTAACAACGGCCTGAAAGTGCTTGACCATCGTCGGGAACGGATGCGGACCAACCGCGGAGCCCAGCAGATAAAACGTGTTCTTGTAATTGCGGACCAGATCGCCGAGCGCTTCGTCTACGGCGTCCTTCAACCGTCCTTGTCCCTTGTCGACCGGTACGACGGTTGCGCCGAGCAGCTCCATGCGGAACACGTTAAGCGCCTGCCTGCGCGTATCCTCGGCTCCCATGTAGATGACGCATTCCATGTTAAACATCGCGCAGGCCGTTGCCGTGGCTAGAACTTAGAAACTGCCCTTTTTATCAACTAGAATTATGCCCAGCATTGTGGATAACTTCATTTCGGTATTTCCCTCACCCTCCCATCCTCATATAAAACTAACGTCATCCTTCTTCCATCGATTACATCGTACTTATACAAATATTCTTCGGCTCTGAGTCCTAATCGTCCTTGATACTCCAGCTTCCCATATTGCGAGTAAAATTCCACACTCTCATTTAATGAGCTAAATTGCGGCAATGGTTTCTTCTTCATACGTCCACCTCCGATATCATTATATCAGAACGTATGTTTTGTTGGAGATCAAATAAAAAAAAGGGCATATGCCCTCATATCAATGAATATTGACATTCAGTATCTAGAACAACACGACCGTCATCTAACATGATAATAGTAACGCCAGGCTCTTCATGATCGTTTCGTAGCATTCTTCCGAGGATCTTATTTTCTAAATCTCGATTAAATGTCACCTCTACTCGATGCAAATCCCCTTGCTTGGGGAAACGAAAAAAATCAATATTCTGATGATGTCCCATATTTATTTTAGATCCTCCTTATCTTCAATCTGTTTTGCAATAGTTGGATTCGGCCCAACGCCAGCGAAAGACTTTATTATTGAAGGAGTTGTACAGTTGTGCATATGGTTAATATAATTATTTTGAACTTCATCTTTCGCTATTGTCAGTGATACGACCATTCCGATTAAGGCTTGTTCCATCGTCATGTTCCCATAACGGACATGCTGAATATATGATTTAACTATTGGCTCCTGAAGTGCGAGTTTCTCAATATCCTGCATCGTATTCATTTGCGCTCCTCCTTGTATTTATTCGCTACTTCCATCATTCGTTCGACCATCGAATTATTTTTCTCGTATTCATCAAGCCGATCTAATTTAATTTGTGATCGCCAGAATGATTTCGTTAGATCGCTAAATGTGCCGTGTGGGAGTGAACTGAGGTATTCCCACAATTCCCGATCTTCTTGTTTATCCATGTTGAATTTAATTGTTTTGTTTCGTATCATATCGTCACTCCTTTCCTAAATTATACCACTCATTTAGTCATATGACTATATTCAAAGCAAAATAAAAAGGGGCTCTCTATAGCAGCCCCAATTGCTTCGCGTAGTTCGCGCCGACCAATAGCTTTCTCACGCCTTCCTTCTCCCAGCGTTCCGTATTGGCGTTGTTGTACACTTGATCGATACGAGCGGCTATGTTCTCAGCTGTTTCTTCATTAAAGTACGCTGAAAAGGATAGTTCCTCCATGATCGGCAGCAGCAACATGATTTTGCGCCGCGCTTCCGGTCCATATACGGTGTGTGTCAGTTTGGCTTTTAGATCAGCTATCCTCGCTGCGAATGCGAAAGCAGTCACCTTATTCGCCCCGATAGAGGTCTTATAGGAAATCTGCTCACCATACTCCACTAATGTCATACCGCTGGCGTATATCAGCTCGGAGTAGAGGTTAGCCCACGGGAACAGGAGTCCCGGACAAACAGGCTTGCCTACTGCATCGATCTGATAATGACCGATTACATGATGACTGTTTAGCTCGATACGGTGGTTGTAGAGTCGCTCCACTTCGCTCTGAATGTATTTGTGGAGCCAACACGACGCCCAGAACTGCTCCTCCGTTAGATCGCCTTGTATGCCGTTTCCTGCGTATCCTTCGTGTTCGATTGAGACTGCATATAAATTAGGATTGCCCATATGCTGGCGGATAATTGGAGCGATAGGACGCGTTGCCGAACTTTGTATCTTGCCTTGCGTCCAAGCCGCTTGTTGAATAGGAACATATTGAACGATTTCCCCTTTTCTGCTGATGCCAAAATGCGATGATGCGCGGTTTGCGGGATTCTTGAAGGTGTTGTACATGCTGCCCATTGAGCCGGCGCTGATGTGGTTTACAATTATAATGGGCTTACGGCCTTCTCGACCATGAAAACTGGTGACCGGAGTTTGTTTGATATCCATAGTATCCTCCTAGTGGCTGAAGTCTGAGCCATCTTCCTCCGCTTTTGCGGCTTTCTTCGAGCGCACTGCATCCACACCAGCCTCGCCCAGGATGAACGTGGCCATAATACCGGCAAAGGCGAGAACGGTGTCCTGATCTATTCCGAGGTCTAGGCCATCATTGAGGATGATCAGAAGCCCTGTGATAACTGCCATCCAAAACTTGCGAGATTTAAATTTGTTCATTAGCTTTATCCTCCTCGATCTTGTGGATTTGCTTGCACTCCATGCAGTAGTAGACGTTACTGAGCGCGACGGCAACGACAAGCTGTTTTTCTCTGCTAAACTGAGCTGCTTTTCTTCGGTAATGTTCGCACGCCATTCCATTCCCTCCCTTTCCATAAGTCGTTTAAGGTTGTGTATGATGATTTGTTGATTGGTCACATACGCCTTTACTTCCGATTCATCATCCGACGCGATCCAGGGCAGATACTTCCTCAGCCGGCGCAGCAGCCTCCGATTCTTCAACGTCTGACGTATTCCAAATATCAAAAGGCCCACTATCGTCGTAAGTGTCAGACCGTTCTTCAGGAGTAGTTCGACCCCGTGTAGCATCCAATCGATTAAAGCCAACATAGCGATCACCGGTGTATAGCAGCTTCTCTGCCGTCTGTTTGCCAAATAAAAGAGCGACAAGGTTATAGGCCTTATCGCTCACGCTGCATTGCATGTATTCATCTTCGTGGAACTCAATCAAGAGGCATCAGCTCCAATAGAAAAAGCCGGGGATGCTTTCCCACGGCTCTCTCAGATTATACAACTGGAAAGTTATCTATAGCAATGAAAATTAAACAAACAGCACCAAAGGATAAGAAAGCCGGCAATAACCATTCTTGAAATTCTCGTTTGGCTTTCCTATTCTTGTTAATTATCTGTACCACGCAACCAATACAGAATATAGCACCTAGAATATACAATGACCACCAAAACCAATCCACTTCAACGCCTCCTATTGAGGAACGCCCAACTCTTCCAGACGTTTAATCCCCTGAATACGCAGCATATTGATATTACGTTGCACATCTCGGAGTTGGTCGGCACGTTCCTTCGCGGAAAGCGTCGTATCCCGGGTGATTTCTTTCTTCATGGCGTTAAAGTCCGAAATGGCCTTGTTCAAACTGTTCTTTTTCATGCTCGTTACTTCATCATAAGCCGTTTGGTACCAGTTTGGCAATGGTGTGTCGCGCTTATCACTGATTGCTTTAGCGTCAGATACTTTCTCCAACGCCTTGTAGTAATCATCGGATATGGTATTACGCATGACCGGATCTTCAAGCAGCTTAAGCCTGGAGTTAACTTGGTCTATGAGATTGCCCTCTATATCCCCTCTTCCAACTTCAGATGTCAGCGGCAATCCAATCTTTGCGATGTCACCGCCGAACTTTTGAGAGAGATAATCGAAGGTAAACGCATCAATACCAAGGTTCTCCGCGGCCCAACGGCCCGGGGCGCTCGTTGTTTCATTATACTGAAGAATAGTCGGGTCGTCTTGGTATTCCCGCGGTACAATATCGCCACCGAAATAGTTTTTACCTGTGCCGGCCGCAATGAGTGGGTCGAGAACAGTTCCCCCAAAAGTTTTAGCCGCTGTCTCTCTGCCGAAGTTAATAGGCTGTCCTTCGCTTGTGAATGCACCAGCAGGACCGGATATAATAGAAGGAGCGAAAGCCTCAATGCCGCTTTGGATGGATTCCTTAGCGTTCGGCAATTCTTCTTGATCCATCGCCCATTTATAGAAGTTTAGGATTTGATCGGCAATAAACGCCTCTGTTGGCTCCACTGGGATGGATTTAAACTTCCCGTCTTCCGTCTTGGAGTACGGAATTCCCTTATCGAATTTACTACGAACTTGGTAATCCGGGTCATCTTTGTATTTTTCGTAGGCCCATATCTTAGCTGCTGCGGTTGATGCGATTAACGCTGCAGCAGAGGCAGGCTGTTCTTTAATACGCTTAATGAACCTGTAAGTACCTTGAACAGCTGCGTTCGTATAAGGCGCCACCGCTTCAATTCCTGGAGACTTAGAACCTCTACGCGACCAGTTAACCGTTGCCTCTCGACCTGCGTCCAATGCGCGTCTGACGTTCTCCGGTGAACGATTCCATCCTGCTCTACGCATTTCAGCAGAGTATGCAGCGATCCGCGGTAAATTCTCCGTCATGTCACCGAATCCCTTAAGAACACGTAGCGGATTAAACCGTTTAGCTTGCTTCCATACATTTTTACCCGAAAGGTAAGGGTGGTTAACGATATCTGATGCAGTGGACCTAACTCTACTATCCCCTTTTAGATACGCTTCGTATCCACCTCCGGCACGGTAGTAATCACGGGCCAGTTTTCCCAGGCGTTGTGATCCGGGGATGAAGTTAGGTAGCCAATCCGCAATTTGACTCACAAAAGCATGTGACAGATCACCGAGGAAACGAACTTTATCCTTGGATTGTGCCGCGGCTACAGGAAGGTCACGCAACGCCAAGCGAGCGCCTTGAAGTGGAGCGAGTAGCCCTGTTGCTGATTGCTTAATACCGCGTGACATAATGTCCGCCAGTTTCATGAATCCATCCAATTGGACCGGATTAATACCATCGATTGCCTTCAATAATGAAGGGTCCATGACTCGCATCTTGACAGGATTTCCTTCAAGCATGACAGTCACGATATTGTCAGTAGTGTTGCCGGATTGCTTTGCCTTTTTCCAAAGCTGATTCACTTCATCATTCAAGAGATTCGCCAAACTATCGGGGCCGCCATCGTTTAGCGCTTCATTGATCTTTTTAAGCGTGGACTGGCGTGCGTCTGCAGTCTCTTCTACGATCTCCATGACGCCTTTATACCGATCGGGATTTGCTTGCAATGCCTTGTACAGTTCTTGCATGGCTCGATTTCGCAGCATAGCGTTGTAGGATGATGCTGTTGTTTCAATCATGCCCTGCGCTGGGTCAATAATCTTCCTTCCGCTGCCTACCGCACGTTTAACCGGCGCTTTCTGTCCGCTGAATCCCGATTTACCGGTATTTATAGCTAACTGGCCACCTAACCCGCGCCGCGGCTGTTGCCGGAACATTGGCGTATAGTTCGGGTTAGAAACGCGCAGACGATTAACCATGTCTTGAGAAGCAATGCCGCTCTGCACCCATAAATCCTGCCGATTACGGTTAAATTTGTTCCACTCGTCCCCGAATTGCTTGAGCCATGGGTATTGTTGCTCCAATTTCGTAGCAAGAGCCGCTGCATCTTGCGATGTTTGCGGGAACCACTTCTCTTTTCCGTAAACCTGTATTTGTCGGTCCATACGATCTATAGCGTCTCTCGCCACCAAATACCTATCAGCAATGTGTTTCTGTCCCCGCGGCACTGCGGAATACACATCACCTAGAGAGTTGCCTATTACATTCCCTTCAAGGTCTACGAATTTATCCTTTATCGTGATGTTAGCCAGGTTGTTGGAGCGTGTTGAATCCATAGCTGCATCATACGTTTGTTCGTTTATTTTGCGGAATGGAGCGAACCGATCAACAAAGTCCTGATTAGTCCTTTCCGCTAGTTCTCGAGCCTGTTCCATAAGCGCTAAAGGTTCGCGCGGATTGCTTGTGATTTGAGTGTCAATTAACTCACGTCCGTCATTTGCTCCTGCGCGGATCCCGACTCCACGGTTGCCGAATAACCGAGTGAACCAGGCTTCTTTCGGACGTTCAATAGGTGCTGGGGTATCAGGTATTCGT
The DNA here is from genome assembly GCF_002165585.1 of Paenibacillus sp. MY03. NCBI lineage: Bacteria > Bacillati > Bacillota > Bacilli > Caryophanales > Paenibacillaceae > Paenibacillus > Paenibacillus sp. MY03. The sequence continues at coordinate 40,509 of NZ_MXQD01000034.1, forward strand.
TCCATTTGCGCCGTCTGTGTTTCTGCACCGCGAACAGAACCTTGTGACATTCCATCATTCGCTTTTTGAGACAATCCACGGAATAACTTAGGCACAAGGTCAGCCGCAGCACCTAAAGCACCGCCGGCGGCGGATTGGATACCTACATCAAGTGCACGCTGACCAAGTGTTTGATTATTCAATCCGCCAAACTCTTGAGCTGCTTCTTCTGCCGTTCCATGCAATGCTTCCGCCCCAATGCCTCGAGCAACATATTGTCCCAACCTAGGCAAATTGCCGATGACCGGTTTCAATGCCGTTGTCGCTACCCGTTCAGCCGCAGCGCCAGGGAACAACATGCCCGCGAATTCACTTATATTTTCGGATAGTGGTTTCTTTCCTGTCCGCTGCGGCATTACACTATCCCCTAATCCAAAAGCAGCGCCCCGGGAGACGCCGCGCAGGATAGGATCAGTTGTAACCATTTCAGCGATATTCGTCAAAGATGGTCCGATAAGTGGCTTCTTATCCAATCCCAGCATCTTAGCTAACGGTGACGCTTTGACCGGTTCAAACTCTGGCGTTGGTTGGAAACGATCGTATTGTTGCTTTAACATATTATCAGGAGAAGGCAATGATGTTGCTTGTGGCGTTACTTTTTCCCGAGAGAATGACGGGCCGGACAGTGTATCACGCATGACTTGTAGTTCCATGGCACTTAATTCGCGTTTAGGTTGTTGGCGCTCCTCTGACCTTTTAATTGACGCTTGTCTTTCTTCCTCACGCTGTGTTGCAATCTCCTGACGTCTACGGTCAAACCTAGATCCTCCACCCGATTGAATAGAGGACGAGTTTGTTTTGCTGGATGGCCTTTCGGTTACCGCAATGCCGAGTTGTTTTCTTCGTTCATCAAACTTGCCCATGGATACCCCTCCTATTCGGGAAGCGGTATCCCGAAACGATTGAATAATTTTGTTATGTCAGCATCAGACAGGTTCGGATTATTGAGAATTTGTGTTTCTATCCATGCTATTTGGTTTGGAGGAGGCGGACCAGCAACGTTATTACCTCCCGGAATGTTGTTTATTAACCATGTCTCCATAGTTGAGGCAGTTCGCGGTCTCGTGAGGTCGGATACTACGCCGCCTGTATATGTGTTAGATGAACTACTTGAACCGCTACTTCCGCCGCCTGAAGACAATCTGCTTTCTCGGGCAGCACTAACGGCTTGAGAAGCACGTTGTAGGGCCGTATTCACACCAAACTGCCGCATATCTTCTTCAAATTTCTGCTTGGCCAAATCATACTCTCGATCATTTTCGAACACAGATCTATTAAAGTTCTGATCAAACTGTCTAACCCCTTCGTTAAACTGCTGAGTAGACAAGTTTTGGTTGAACAATTGATTCTGCATGCTAGCAGTCGGCGTCCCGTTAAAGTAACCAGTTAGCCCCGCGGTATCGACTGCCTTGCCCCAATCGAACTGTTGACCATCAAGAGTCTTTTGACCATTCAGGATGCCAGTAAGTTGGGCAATCTGAAGCTCACGTTGCTGCTGCTGATAATAATCATTCAGCATTGCTTGCATCCGATCGGCCTCTATGCCGGCATAAGCTGAAGCAATGTCTGATTGATAGGCATTCTCCAGGTCCGTTGTTCTACGTCCGATATCATCAAACGCCGCTGTTTCCTGCCTACGTAGAGAGCCTAGATTGCCCTGTAGAGCCATTCCACGAGTTAACTCAGCTTGGGCATTAGCCCCCGATGCCGTGCCGCCTCTAGCTGCCATATACTCAGCGAAATTACGTGCGTTCTGTTGACTGCTTGCCGCTGTTTGGTTACGTGCATCGTAGTACCTCGGCTGTATGGTTGCTTTCTCTGCGTTGATATTGGAAAGCGCGGCGTCTCTACTCTTCCCGAGTTGTGCAAGCGTCTGCTGCTTCCTCGCCTCGTTGAGAGCGTCTATATAGCTTTGTGAGGACTGTTGTGCAGGAGCAGCAATAGCTTGGGTCGTTGGCGCCTGCTGTGCTGGAGCGTTCTTACTTGCAATGTAATCACGCAATCCCTGAGCGTCGAGACCTTTGACTGTAGCGGCCTCATTCGCATCGAGTTGAGCATAGTATTTCTGCGCGTTCTGTTTGGCCCATTCTTTGTTCCCGGCATCGTACTGGTCTTTGCTGTATAGGATCTCATTCAGCGGATTACCTTTACCGCCGTAGTTAGTGGTTGCCATCCTTTGAGCTCCTTTCGTAACGTTTCATCATGTAGCGATGATAATAAAAGGACCGCGTTTGCCATGCCCCTTCTCTTTGATACAGCTTCTTCATGATTCGATGATAGTGATACAACATCCACCTCATTGGATACCGTTTCGTGCTAGGAATGACTTTATATCCTTGATGTGGACAGAGGTGATGAAGCTCGTATCCGACTTGTGAAGCCCCTTGAGCAAACCGATTACCTCACCTTTGGAATTAAGTAGTGGGGATCCGCTGCCACCCTCATATCCGTGGATATCGAAGATCGTTCCGCGCATTTTATCGTTGTCGTAAACGTGCGATACAAGTCCTTTGACCACCATCTTGTCGAGGAATCTTGGGAATCCGATCGTATACGCATCTTGACCGGATGTGACTGAATCAGCGAATTTAAGAGGCTTTCCAATCATGTACTCATCCGTTTTGATAAGCGCTAAATCAAACTTTTTATCAACCGCTACAATGTCGTAAAACGTGCCTCCACGGTCGCTTTTGACATGCGTTTCATCCCCTTCATCAACCACATGGTAAGCAGTCAGAATGTAATTCTCAGCAACAAAAAAGCCTGTCCCTATGGACAAGCCCTGTAAAATGGATACGACTGATTTTGAGGAGTTTTGCACCATGGATATTTGCTTATCTTCCTCCGACAACAAAGACGCCCCCATGAGTATGAGGGCGATAATTAGATATGGTATGAGTTTTTTCATATATTCTCCTTTATGTCTCAGTATGGTCCGTATGTTCATCTAACATCGACGAGACAATATTCCGCAGCCGGTTTAATGACTTTGGCCACCACTGTTCCAGCTGTCGGGCTGACGTTACGCGCTAATCTTCCCCCTGTTGATGTTACAAGCAAGTCAGCCGCATAAGTTGCAGCGGATGTCCTAGCGATAGCGAGTCCCTTTGTCACGATATAACCTTTGTCATCTGCTGTAGCCAAGCAGAAGATGCCGGAACAGTTGACTGCATCAGCGGTACTCACAAACGTCATAAGCCCCGCCGTGGTGCCGTCCGGTCTAGCAGGGTAGAAACGTGATATGGCATTGGCGCTCGGTAACTCCCGGATGACGCTCTCCTTATCGATCTCGTTACCCGGATACAAGTTTGTGTCCGATAGGTATACCTCTGAGATATAACTATAAGTCATGGTGTTTGCTGGAAGTTCATACGGCGTCTCGATGATTTGCGGCTCTATAGCTATTGTTTCAATGAATTCTTTTACAGGCGGAATGACAATTACCTGATTGGGATCATTGAGCAATTCGACGTACTTACTTGGCTTCCCGTTGATGTATAGCAACACAGCGGTTGGTCTATTTCCACCAACGATTGGTAGAGTAAAATCCATTGCCGTAGAGATGTTAATGTACTTCGGAACGACTGGCGGCTTGTTTTGCGTGAATGCCTCTTGAATGATCTTACGTGCCAAGTCCTCATATGTCCGTTTATTCGGATGCACAGCGTCCGCAAATATGCCACTGCGTGGCTTACCATCATTGGCCGGATCGTTGGCATATGCGTAAAAATCAAAGACTGCCATGTTAGGCGTTTTCGAGGCCTTATCTAACAGCCACGCGTTATACTGCTTTACTACCGCGAGTTTAGGAGCATCCATGGAAGAGTGCGGTCCGATCGTAAACACGATAGGATAGATGTTGTTTTCGAGAGCATTGTTAATTAGGTAATCTGCATCTGCAATAATGGCTGAAGGAGTTCGTCCAGCGAAAACATCGTTGATCCCGCATACCAGTATGACGAAATGCGGCCTTTTAGGAAGTGTATTCGTCGGGCTTAACGATCCTACCGTTTCGGCCAGAACATCACGTCCCCAACGCGTGCGAACTTGGTCAAAACGTTGCCCGCCTATGCCGTGATTGTATATTTTCAGTTTGGTATGCTGCTCGATATGATACGATATTTGCCCCGGAGAGTTTGGCAAGTTCGGATCGTATCCGGGTGCATCCAGCCGACCATGCAAAGCAGGATGACCCTCCGATATACTATCCCCGATTATGACTCCAATCGGCATATTGAAAATGATGCGATTCGAAATAATATTAGCCAGCGTCATCACCCAACCGCTTGTACCGGAGCTATTAGCTGTCGGTATACCATTGCAAGCCTTGCTGCCTTCATAAGTGTTGAAGTGGTTTGTGTCCGAGTTGAATGTCAGTGGAATCATACGACTTGATTTTTGTTGAGACAAATTATAAAAGTCAATGTTTCCGTTTGTAATTTGGATCTGCTGCTCAGTTTCCGCCAACTGTGCAGTATGATCAGCGACTACACCAGCGATTCCCGGGTCCGCATAAGCCGGATTAGAGATGCCGAACCATGAGCCGGTGAAGTTCGCTGATGGATCGAGTTTGCGAGTATCGGTCAATTCTGTTTTGGATACGAATCCCTCTCCGATCTCGACATCCAAGTTATCGACATACGTCTTCAGCGACTCTAATAGTGCCTGTACGGTGTTACCTGCCAATCCTCCGATAGTAGTGGCTCCCACAAAATCCGCACCGCTAGAAGATGTTGTAGTGCCTCTAAGCTTGTTCCGGATAGATTCAATCAATGCCTGAACCGTTGTTCCGTCCAGGTCCGTTATTGCTGTTGCACCAATGTTGTCGGCGCCGCTGTTATCATCTGCAGTAAGTGCTAGTGCCGGCAGCAGAACATCGTTGATGAACGTCTTGATTGTATTTCCGGATTGGTCGAACTTTTGCTTCAATTCAGCAGCCGAAAGCCCGTCTAATGCGTTGGGCCTGTCTCCAAGCCCCTGTATGATGTTCAAATCATCATTTAAATTCGGCAATGACATGATATCACCTCGACTTGCTGCCATAACGGGCAGCGAGATTGATAGAAAGTATGGTTAACGTGTCGTTTATCTCTTCGTTGGATAAAATCAGCTTGAAGTAAACGAACTTTTTCGCCTTTATTTTGAACCTGAACGGCTGTGGATTGTAGTTGACTAGAAAGCTATAATCACCAAAGTCGGTATCGTCGAATACGGACATGTTGTAAACCGCCGTAAAATCTTTAGCCAGTGCTACCCGATCCGTTTGAAATGTGATATCTAGGCTTGATCGATACTCCGGCTTCAGTGAAATCCACATCTCATTAAGAAATTTTTGCAGCCATTCTGCTTCGAAATCGAAGAATCCCATCTCCCAATAGGAGCTTATGGCCGTCTCGTTGTCCGTCTTCAGTCCAGATTCAAACTTCATTATCTTGCCGGAGTCGGTACCGAAGTATAATTGATCGTCTGCAATCATAAAGCACGTAACATTGTCATTGAGTTGGAACTTGTACCACACATCCAAGCGGTAGTTATAGATATAAACGACATTTCCGAACGCCATCCAGTACTCCCATCGCCTTTCCCAATCCACTGTAAGAGCCGTAGAGAGGTCGAGAGCGCTTAATGATGGCTGAACACGCTTAGATATATAGTTAGCGTTACGCTCATCCCTAACGTTTGTAGCGACCCACTCTTGAACTCCTTTGAATATGGTGAACGGGTTGTTGTTGATTAATCTGGACTGACCTGGAGCCACATTTCCCTTCGCTTGGTTCAGCGGGAACGTTGGAAAGTCTGCAATTACGTCACCCGACTCTAGCGTGATCGGATCATAATATGAGTACCAAGCTTCACCACCGTTGGTATAGATGATCTGCCGGTCGTACTGCCTCACGATATCCGTTACAGCGAACTCGTCAGAGCTGATTTCGCGATAATTGAGGGCAGGGATATACTCCGCACTCGGGACGCCATTAGCTAGACCCGTGTAGACATAACGGTTTGAGCCGTTTCCGTAGAAGAATACCCGGGTGTCGTTCTGACCTCCAAAGAACATTGCGAATTTATGACCTGTGACCTCTTCTCGCTGACCGGCTCCCTTAGTCCATTGGATATCTACGTTATCCTGGCCCGTTGGAGGAGCTGCCAGGAACGTCAAAATTCCGGTCACAAGGTTGACAGTGTAATCAGTTGTTACCGTTTTGACCACTCCATCAACCTTAACCACATCAACGCTCGTCAGATCTGTTTCGGCTATTTGGTATTGAGTAGCTGTATTGTCTCCGGAAAACGTCTGACGCTTCTTCCCTGTCAGTACATTCAATCCTTCGTTTGGCGTTCCTCCACCTGTCGGGGGGGTAGATGTTGCAATCAGTGGAATGTAACCCACCACATCTCCAAAAGTTGTTCCGTCCCAGCTTTTATACTCATGGCCGTTGAGCATATAAACCTTGCCGCCGTAGGCAAAGAAGTAAGTCTGCGCATCGATTAACGTGCCCACGCTTGTATTTGTGCCTAACGCCAAATCATGCTTATAGACGTTCCCGTTAGCCGCAAATAGAAAGTGGTACGTCCCCCCGAGAGAGCCGTACCACATGCCTTGTATATCAACAGCCCCCAACGTTTCGAATAACTGCCTGTATCCGTTACGTTTGCGCAGTTTGTAGTTCTCTGTAATCCGGAAGTTGTACATATTCGGGCTCTCGCCTAACTGCAGCTGAGTGTCGCCCGATGTGTCCTGGTTCAACCCAAGGAACCGGTCGATGGTTTGCGGGGGCGTCTGTTGCTGTCGTGGTATTACGGCCATCACTCAAACCCCCCGTACAAATTTGTGATTTTCTCAATCGGTTCAGGTTGCCGCTTACTCGAGATGGACTTCAATTCCTCGTACCGTTGGTTAAAGAAAGAAGCTGAATCGGAGTTCTCGGTAAGCAATAGATGAGCAGCTACCCCATAAGGAAGAACTGTCCGAGCGGTTACATCGTCAATTTGCAGGACATCCGTCATAGCCGTGATTACGGCGGGTATTGGACGATACACAATCCGGAGTTTTCCCTGATAATCGTAGCTCATGTAGAGGTCACGTCGACCTTCCCATTTGTATCCGGATGCCTGTCCGTAATAGGTCGTTGGCTTCTCGCTAACTACCTCATCCGTACTCTTGAAGTCAGCCGGCATCGTCTTCTTGATCCAAGCTTTATACTCCGGAACGTCATCTACTGAAGCCAACGGAACGCCAAATAGTCCGCGGTTAACTGTTCGATAGTAGTAAGTTCCACCGAATCTGAATCGCGATCGCGTAGCCCCGATAGAGGGGGTCACAATGCCCTTATACGCAGCGTAACCGATAGTAGTTGGCGTGGCGTTGATCGTCGCAAGAGTGTTCCAGGTTCCGTTGTAGTCTTCGATATAGACCGTAGCAGGCTTATCCACTTCGAAATAGTAAGCCCTGACGCTTCCGGCACATTCTCGAGTAAATTCAGTTCCTTCGAATGTTCGAATGTCGAACTCTCCGTTGTGTCCGAGCAAATTCGGGATCGGATAATTCGATATCTCGTATGTGTTGAACAAATCACCCTGCTTTATCAGCTCCGATTGCAGCAGAGTAATGAGCCCCGGCGTCTTCACCTTATATGAAATGGTATCCGATTCACTTAGCAGACCTGTATCAAGCCGCTCGTCGATCAGATCCATCGTAATGCTGAATACATCTTGAGCTGTAACCATATGTCACCGCCTAAAGTTTGGCGTAGTAGCCGATTGCCGTACCGCTTGTGAGCGTGATAGAGGCGAATTTACCGTATACTGTAGCTCCGACCGGAATAGGACCGAGTATAGGGTTAATTGCTCCTTCTACGTCCTCCTGCGATGCCACGACCGCTGCTGCAGTAGCTAGAATAGCGCAAAAGTAATATCCAGCGTCTGGCTCGACCTTAGTCGTTCCTGTGATTGCTTTTCCACCGCTCATACCATGGGTATTGAGGAGGGTTTGCGCAGCCATTTGTTCCAGTTGACTCATAACTTCACTCCTTCGGGTGTTCTGTCTTCTTATGTTTCAGTAGCACACCTTTATTGTCCGATATAAATTCGCATTGATCGCAGCGCCATTGCTTTGTTGGCTCCGTTGTTTCAAATGTCTGCTCCAGATCATCCGTCATATCAGGAGTAGGTGCTTTGTCTGGCGTCGGAACACTGTCGAAATGGTGATGGAATCGCTTAATGACTCGCTCGTTTTCAGTGGTGTACTCACCTTTGTCATCGAATCGCACATATTTAAGCAATCCGATCGGTGGATTCAGGCGTACAAGTTGATTCGGTTCTCCTCTGAATGTGACCATATATCCTCCTTAATACAGAAAAAGAGCGGAGCATTGACGCCCCGCCCTAATCTGTCTACGGCATTTGAATGACCGATACACGAAGCGCATGGTCCGTCAGCAGACGTTTGCCAGTCGCTGGAGTAAATGTGATGGCGATAGTGCCGGCCTGAGCCTTGTACTTCGCACCCTCCAGGACAATAGCCCGTCCTACGCCTTGTGCAACGGAACCGGTCAACGCAGCTCCAGCAGCCCAATAACCACCAGCTGCGATGGAATAAGTGACTGTGCCTTGATCAGCCGCCACGTTTTCGATGTAGATCAGCACTTTCTCATCCGATTTCGTTGGCGTGATCGTGAACACTTCCGTTTGATCAATCGTGCTGGATGTTGCAGCGTTACGCGTTACGGTTGTAATGGTGTTGAGCACCATTGTTGTGTTTTGTACAGCTACTGCCATTGCTTATCACTCCTTGTATTAGATTTCAGTTTCAGCGCCGAACGTGAATGCAGCGTTAACCAACAGGTCAGGACGGATCGTCTTGCCGCCGTATACGTGGAGACCACGAACCGCGTCAGCGAACTGGCTTTCCAGGCGTAGGTGTTCCGTTTCAACGATCTGATCGGCGTATACGATGGAGTTGTACGCGCCGGCCAAGCATTGCGAAATCGGAGTATCTACCGTTCCAGTGTTAATGACCTGGTTTGTAACGAAGATGTCGAGTCCCATTACCTTTGCCCATGCCATGCCTCCAGTGCCGTTGATGCCGTTGTTGATTTGGAACTTAACGCCCGCAAGCTCGATTTTAAGTTGCAGCCATGGTGGAATGACCATGAACATATCCGTCTCAGGAACGTTACGCTCTGCCAGCTTCTGACGAACTGCGCCAACTTTGGAGAGAACGTTGGCCGTGGTGATCGTACCGGATACCAAATTCAGAGCATCCACATACTTGCTCAAGATGAACGTGTCCGCAACCTCTCTCAATCCGTAAGCAGCACGAGAAGCTTGGCTACCCTTCTCGTCGATATTGGTTTGAGCCTTGTCGATGTCATCCACTTTGAACGCGAAATACTTTTGCTGATCGATAACCATCACTAAGCCAGCATCTTTCAGCGTTTCGTAATTCACCGTTCCGTTGTAGTTGTTTATTGTCGGATCCGAAAGACCGTTAAATTTAACCGTGTCCCCGGCCTTTTTGATTTCTCCCTCATGTTCCCGAGAACAGATTTTTTTAGCGACCAAGTTATCTTCGAGAGTACGGAGGATTTTAGTGCTCCATATTGTAGGGACAAAATTAGGTGTTGCTCCCATTGTGTATCACTCCTAGTTATTATTTAAGTCCATTGCTTCATTGATGCCTGTATTGCATCCCAGTTCTTGTTTGTCTCTGATTGAGACATACCCTTTACTTGCTCACGAGTAAAGAAGGCGGGCTTCCCTTCCCCTTGACCCGTAACAGATCCAGTCGAACTGGCTGCATTCAGTTCATTTTGTTGCTCTATCTGCTTGCCTTGCTCAATCTCCGCAAGCTTGTCCTTCAGCAGCTTGTTTTCGTGCCGTGCATAGGCATCCACAAGCCTCGTTCCCTTGTTTACTTCTTCCCACACGCCCGGAGGTATCTCGTCCGGTTTGATGTCCGGAAAAGCGTCGAGGAACGCCTTGAATTCCGCTTGTTGCTTCTGCTCGGATTCTGTTTTCTTGCGATCGTTCTCATACTCTTGGCGGAAACGCTTGTTTTCCACCATTTCATTCACGAACTCATCGGGCAACCCTTGTTCCTGATACTTCTCGATGAGAGCCTTCTCCGTGAGAGCCTGTTTGTACTCAGCCTCCGTCTTGATCGGCTTTCCCTGCCACTCATAATTCTGCTCGGCAATGTAGGCGTCACGAGCTTCCTGCGCCGCCTTCTTGCTTACCGATTCACGATCACGATCCAATCGTTTCTGGACAATCTCATTCAGTTCGGATTGGGTGAACGTCTTCTCCGGTTTCGTCTCGACATGTTCCTCACTCGGCGCGGCGTTCTCCGTAGTTACCGCCTGTTCAGCTATGGGTGTTTCGACTGTTTCCGAAGGTGCTGCTGTTTCAATGTTTTCCATGGTATTACCTCCACATTTTTAAGCGGCGGTCCGCTGTTGTATTGCCGAAAGTGAAAATAGAATAGGCGCTAGGATTCTCACCTAACGCCTGCTGTTTGCTGTTTCATGCCTTCGAGGGCTAATTTCCCTTCAATGTCCAACTGTTTTAATGCCGCTTGCTGTTGGAACGCTTGATCTGCCTTGGCTTGCTCTTGCGAAGCTGCAGCTTGTGCCTCTTGTTGCTGTTGCATTATCATTTGTTCCTGCTGCGCCTGTTGCTCGGCTTGTTGCTGTGCCATCTGTTCAGGAGGCATCATCATCATTTCCATGAGACGTGCCTCTTGTTCCTCTGGCGGCAACTGCTGAATCTCCATCTGTTGCTCAGGCGGCAACGACTCCATGAAACGCGCCATTTGCTCGTATATGAACTGCTGCTTCATGTCCTGCGCCTTCAATTCCTCAATCAGCTCCTGCGATTTTGGAATGATGCCAGCCGGTAGACGGTCCAGGTATTGCATGAAGGTGATACGATCGTTGTTCAACAGGTTATCGAGCGTCTGCATGGCTGTGATTTGGCTCCAGTAAGAAGAAGGACCGACATCAATCTTTATGCGAAACTTCATCTTCTTGAGGGTAGCGAAGTCGAACTCCTGCACCACCCGTTTCCCAAGAACTTCTATGTCAACTTTACGCTTACCGTAGTAGTTAGCCATGAAGTCCAGCCAGATATAGCCAACATCCTCGACAAACTGGTAAAGGTTTTGTTTGATCGTTTCCAACGGGATAGCTGAGGACTGCTGAACAGCTATGATAGCTGATGTATTGTCCGGCTTAACGTCACCCAACGCTGCATCCGTGGCGCCCAACATATCCTTCGTGTACTGAATAGCAAGGTCGATTAGCTTAAACACTTGCTCCGACATATTACCCGGATTGAGATACGTCGCCACCGTTCGGATATCCGTTGAAGGGTCAGCTGCTTCTACACCGATTGCCCCGCCGATCATGTTGTCCCACCCTGGAATAATGCCCTTGTTGTAAATGGCCTTCGGAAACGCCGTATGCATGAGGCTCATCATCGCCATGGCGAACATTTTGTTGATGAAGATTTGGTTCGGAACGAGTCCGGTACCAAGCGCCTGACCGTGATAACTGTTCTTGCGCTCTCCCCAGTTCATCCAAGCTACGGGGTACAGTTCCAGCTTCGTATTCCATTCGGGCCGAATCTCCGTGTAACAGGTGGATTTCTTGGCGTATACCACGCCATTTTTCTTCCAGAGTTTAAGCAGCGCGATTGCCTTGCCCGTTCCGTCCCCCTTGCTGTCCAGTTCGATTTTGGACCGGTCACCGGATTGATAGAATGTCTCTTCATCACTCGATATGAGCTTCACCTGATCCTCTGGAATACCATTTGCCTCGGCCTCTTCGCGCAGCTTGGACACTAGCTCACGGAAAGCGATGATGATATATGGCTGGGTCTGTACTCGCTTGTCGTTTGGATTGCCGAACATCACGTTCACGGAGTCGATATCCTCCATGTTAATGTCGCCCTTCGCCTTTTGGCCTGTATCGATGCTCGGATCCCAAAAGCTATAAGAGCATCCATCACCCGAGATAGCTGAGTCCAACAGCCATTGCCTGAGATGCTGCGTCATCTTCAACTTCTCTTTCAGAGTGTTACTATATTGCGTGACCAACTCAGACGCCTTTTTGATGTCCGCCTCATCCTCGTTCTGCGGTTCGTCACCGACAGTCTCCGGAGTGAACTGAATCGCCACATCTTGGCTCAGGATCGCCGCAATAAAGTAATCAATGATCCGTTTGAAGATGTTGAATACCGGTGTAGGAAGACCATTCGCCTTCACCCCTGCCCACTGATCGCCGCCATAGAATCTCTCGTTCTTGTTGACGTTGTCGTACAGGGATATGCGACTGTTGTAGTCGATTCCGTCCTGGTACTGCTGCCATTCCAAGGTTTTTGTATAGTTCGCCTTCATGTCTCACCTTCTTTCTGCGGCGTCCCGTCATAGGCCATGAGGTTCGCTAATCCCTCCATCATGTGGGCGTTAGCTGCTTTCGTTTCCTTGCTTTCATGTGACCTCTGTATGTGGCTTTGAACGGCTTGTACAGGGTTCGCAATAGGTTCTATAGTTTTTCCTTGATTGAGCGCTAGACCGTCTTTCAGGCCTCGCCTGTAAGCCCACAACGGCAGTATGAATAGGCATAGCCCAAAGACTACACCACCTACGAGATATTCCATTAGTTCCATCCTCCGGTGACATAAGACTGATCAATCACGCCGCCTGTAATCGGCGTTTCTTTTTTGCGAGACAATCCGAAATCATCACGCTTGCCCTTTTCTGACTGCTCTTTTTTGAACATCATGCACTCGTCGTTAAGGCCATATCTGACCGCATCAATGGAGTGATTGTTCTTGTCAGGATAACCAGCCTTCCAGTTGCCATTCGCGTCCTTCTCGTACTCGTAAGTGAGGAATTCCCTCGCAGTCTCCGGGCAACGCATATCGTCGATGATGATAGCCTCCAAGCTCTGCAAGAAGCGTATGCCGTAATCGATGGAGTCAGGACCCTTCTTAACTCCCCTCACTCGCAAACCATACTGCATCAGCTCATTGTTACTCTTGGGCTCTGCCGAATCTGCGATGATCTGCTCATTCTTCTCGTTCTCCATGCTTATATGTTCAAACAAGTGGTAATTGCTCATGCCCACTTTGTAAAGCTCGTGGTAAATGTACAGCCGCTTTAGTTTCCGGTCGTAGTGCATGACGTTGTAGGATAACGGATCGACCGCATACCCATAGTCAAGCCCGCGGCGAATGTTCCAGAAGTCCTCGATTTCCTCGTCGCTGATTTTCCGTATCTGCACATTGTCGAAGATTTCCCCGCCTGTACCTGTTTCAATGCCCAGGTACTCATGCTCATAGGCGTTAGGCTTCGTCTCCTTGAGGTGATTAGCCTCAACCATGAATTGATGGCCTAACCACTCTGCTGGAACCGTCAGATAAGTGCTGTGATGCACCAGCCTATCCGGTCGAGTAAGCTTCTTCTCCGTGTTAACCCAGTTGTTCGCGCTCTTGGGAGGGTTGTACGTGTAGAACACGATGAACTTCGGACCGCCCCGCATGAGAGATTGGTTAATCATCCGTATCTCTTCCATGCTGGTGAACTCGTCTAGCTCCTCGTACCAAATAAACTTCGTGTATCCCTTCGCAAACTTCATCGACTTGATCTTCTTCGGCTTGTCAGCTCCCCTAAAGCGTATCTCCTGCCCTGTAGGCTTGTAGGTGAGGACTAGCTTCGTTTCGGGCATATCCCAATAGTCAGACACCCCAAGCGACTCTATCGCCCAAATAAGCTGATCCTTAACCGACTCATTGAGTGTATCCTTTACCTTTCGGAGTACAACAGCATTCGCTAGTGGATCGGACATGATGCCGAGGATGATCTCGACGGATACGAGAGATGACTTTGTACTACCACGTCCTCCTGATAGCCAATAGTGAGTATGCAGCCCTTGTTTGATATCCTTGTGAACGTCGAAAAAGGATGGAGCGACAATCGATGATAGGCGTGTCATTTGATATCATCCACGATCTGGACGCCAATATCAGCTGTCTTTCCGCCAGTCATCAGTGCTTGTTTGTCGTATAGCGTCCCTACATACGTCGATATATGGGACAAAGGTATCTCTCGTTTGTTCGCCTTCGCCTCGATTACCATCGTGTGTCCAAGATCAATAGCGTCTTCGATGTTTTCCCATAGCTTCTTGACGAACTCTTTTCTTTTATGTTCTCGTAATCTCTCAAGGTCGTCGGGATCTTCCTTGCTTATCTTGTCTACAGTAGCCCATGACAGCCCCGCCTCTTTTGCCACTTGATTCTTTGCCTTGCCGGTGGCTAACAGGGCTTTCACCATCTCTTTTGTTTGGTCATCAGGTGCAATCCCCTTAGCCATCGACATCACCTCCATTGATCTGGGATATGCGACACCAAAACAAAATCCTTCTGAAACTCAACTAGAGCTATTGGCAAGTTATTCGTCTTGATCGTCAGGTAAGTCCTAAAATGTATCTTGTTATCTATTAGCACCAATCTCACGTTCGGATCGTATATGCCGCCTACGATTGTTTTATACAACATCAGTTGTCCAATTGCACCTACTTGCAAAGATGGAGATGTATGCGGGTTTCTGTCGCTTTTCTTCTTCACTTCGAATATCGTGATACTCCTGTCAGTGTGTTGTACCAACAGATCGATAATAATTTGAGTATTATCAAATCTAAATTGCTTCTGTCTCAACACAACTCTCTTAGGAGGCAATGACATGCCATCTAGCAAATCATCTATGTGCTCCAGTATGTGGGATTCAAACTCGCTCTCATTGCCGATAAAATCCCATTTGATTTCATCTTGCAACAATAACCTCACTTCATCGTCACTTAGCGTTTTGCTTACTGGTATGGTCATCATCTTCACCTCCCGTTATATCCCCACAAACAGAAAAGGAAGCCGTATAGGCTCCCTCTCTGAGTACAAGCAAGTTTATTTAAGCCGATATGTTGGAAGGCGTCGGCTAAAGCGCCAGCGTGGACAAGGATTTGCACCTTGTATGATGAGCCACTCGTCTGCCTGTTTACGTACGGCGTCGCGGAGTCGGCTATTTCGCCGTGAATATCCGCTCGTGGAATCGAACCACTAGGCCGCATCTATCTGCCATTAGCGTCTACCTATTCCGCCACCACGCATGTATGTGATAATCCGGCATGAATTTCACATAACCATCATATCATGATTTGTCCATCGCGGATTTCACTGTTATTGCACTATTAGCTTACTTTCAGGCGTTCTGTACGTGCGCTTATTTTGCTAACCCAACTGTACGAAAAGTTTAGATCCAGCGCGATCTGCTGCAAGGACTTTTGTTCAACGTCCCGTTTGAAAGCAATCCTACGTTCCAAACTTTGCATATCTCCCATTTCCTGTTCCATCTCGCGCTTTGTTTCGTTCTTCCGTTCCAACGTGTGCTCGATCATGATGATTTCATTTTGCAGCATCTCGGCGTAATCCATCGCCTGAATGTTCGTACCGGATCCAGAAGGCATCCCGCTGTATGACGCCGTCATCTTCACGAAGCTTCTCTGATATGCCCGTTCTGCGCCGATCAAGTCCGTTTTTAAATCACGCAGCCGCATCTCCAAAATGTTGATCTCTTTCAAAAGGTCTACGTATGCTGTACTCCATGTGTAAGTTTCCATGCCGGATTCCTCCTTATGCTAAATGGTGTTAAATCAAAGGGAACCACTTAGCTTGTTGTGGTTCCCCCTCAAAATTGCTGTTAAACGGCTACTTTGTATGAATCTCGCTCGATGGTTGCCATTCTTTTTTCGAGAGCTTCGACTCTTTCTTCGAGTGTTGGCGATCCCACCACCGGCGCATTAGAGGAGTCGCCATCCAATCCACTGGCTGCGCCTTCTTCGCCGGGAAACTGTAAATCAGGAACGACTACGTTATGAGTCTCCTGAGCCAGCCTAGCCAGTTCAGCCTGCGCCTGTTCCGCACGAAATCGTTCGGCCTCTTCCTGCGACTCTTCGCGGTATTTGCCGATCTCCAGATACGGAATCTCGATCTCTTCACCAGTCGCCGAAAGGGTAGCAATGAAATGAGTCTTGCGGTTCTCGTCTCTCCAGCGTTTGTTGTAGATTCCAGGCTTGGCCGCTTGAATCTGTTTCGCCAGATCCGCAAGGTTCGCTGTCATGTTTGTTGGAACGCTGGACGGCTTCGATTCCAACTGCTTACGGAGAGATTCGTTATCTTCAGTCAGGCGGTCAACCTCTTGCTTCAACTCGATTATTTCTGCTCCAGCTGCATCGCGCTTGGCTGTCATGTCTGCCAATAGTCCGCCTAGCCGATCCGCCTCCACTCTGAACCCTTCAAGCTCAGCAATGGCATCCTCTTGGCTGGCTATCTCCGATTTATAGCTTGCTTCGAGTGCCGCTGTCGCCGCTGCCTTCTCGCCTTCTGTTTGCTTCCACCAGCTCAGGAAGAATTCATAATGTGTCGGAGATACGAATAAGTCGCGAAGCAAAATGCCCTCGATCTCCAATGTATCCGCAACAACTATTGCCGCTTCTTCTGCATCAGCGATGTTTTCAAGCTCAGATTGTTTAAATGCGATCTGGCTATTCAGCACTCTGATATTGTCTTGCAACGCATTTGCTTCCGGTGTGCTGGACGTTGTTTGCAGACGCGCCTCTTTTTCGTCGCGCTCTTTGATCAATTCCGAAATTTCCGCCTGTAAAGATTCTATTTGACTCACGCTTCCACCCCATCGTATAATTGATAGTTTATAGTTAATTTTATTATAGCACATTTAACGTCGATTGAGTAGTATAAAACCTTGATTTCACGCGGTTTTCACGGTATTTGTCGCAATATTCCGACTACATTTTCGGCGGATCTCGCACCTTTCTCCCTCCTTGGTTATGTCGCAATATATCTATATTGCAACCCTAGTTTTGTTCGCTTCGATCTTCCGAGCAGCCTGGACGGCCTGTTCAATTGCAGTAACCTCGTCTTCTGCTTCCTGCAATTTAGTACGACTCTCCTGATCCGGGAGATAACACCAACGGCCCTCGAATTTAACCTGTGGATGCCATACCTTAAAAGTCCGCTTTGTCTCTTGATCGAGGTATGTTGCTTCCTTAGCTCTGACTGTTTTTGCCACCCTGCACCTCCAAGTTCCTCAATATTCAGACTGCGTTCGACGATAGGCAGTCTTTGCATATACTTGAATCCGCTCCATGACGACACATGTGACCAGCTTTTACTTTCGATTTAGCCCATCTAGCAAAATGTTTCTTCGAGCAACCAAGTGTTGTTCCCGATGAATACCATTTTCCTTCATCGGTTATAAATCCGATCTGATATTTCACACGTCTTTCGCCTTCAGGACCATCTAGGAAGCGAACAATCTTCCTCAATTGTCCCTTTCCGTTTGAATAGATCGAAAATATGAACATATCCAAGACTTTCAAGCCTTCCCCTCCCATGTCCCTTAATATTCAGACCTTCTCATAATGCAAAATTGCTCACTGCCTCGTCGATCATGTCTTGATTGATGCCAATGTATCGCATCGTAAGTGACGGGTAAGCGTGATTAAAAATGTTTTGGAGCATTGCGACATCTTTCGTCTTCTGGTAGAAATGATACCCGAACGTTTTACGCAATGTATGAGTGCCGATTTCCTCCAGTCCGCATTGATCGGCAGCCCAATTCAATATTCGGTACGCTTGAACCCGGCATATCCCCGTCTCGCCTCTCGTCCGGTATGATGGGAACAAAGTAGCGTCCGCCTTCATGCCCTTGGTGTAATCATCAATGACTCGCTTCAATTCGGAATTGATCGGTACCCACTTCTTCTTGCGCGTCTTTCCTTCAATCAGGCTAATGTGCGTCCGGTTCCGTACATCTTTCACCTTGAGTCGTAATATGTCTCCAATCCGTAGGCCGGTATTGATTCCAAATACAAAGATGAACCAGTCGCGCTTTGATCTCGACAGCAACAGCTGTTTCATCTGCTCAATCTTCTCTGGATCGCGTATCGGCTGTACAAATTGCATGTGCTTCACCTCATTTCGTGATGTTAAGATCTATTCATTCAGATACTTCGCGTCATCGTCGAACTGTGACACTAGCTACTGTTTAATTGTCTTGAAATTCTTACGGAAATAATTAATTGGGAACGTATCTAGTTCGCCATTGTCACTCCGTATAGCTTTGATGTTCCAACCGTCGCTCTCTACGAATTTCACTTTTAGTTTACCGCCAACTAACTGGTAGTCGTATTCCATTTTACACGTCTCCTTCTCTATATGGATCGTTTAGCCAGCTCGTCGAACTACGCATCATTGCATTCTGTGAATCTCTTTAATAGCGGCTATGATTGGGTATATCTGTGCCGGCATTACTGCATTTCCAAGTGCGTGGACTCTGTCACTACGGTCCAACTTTCCGGAAATCCCATCAGCCTTTCTACCAAATTCGGAGGCGGGTACGTTTGACCATGTATTTGTCGCATGTAATCTCGAAAATTGTTGTTCGATCCTCTTCCGCATCTCTCCGCTTCTTCTGGAGTTCTCCCCCCCCTGTAGTCGCTTGCGGTCGGAGTTGGCAACAATGAAAACCCTGTCTCGTCTGTGCATTGCTCCGATAGCTGCAGCTGGAATAATAAATGGTTGCGCGGTGTAGCCGATGTCGTCCAATTCAGATAGCACTTCGTCGAGACCCAGAGTGATGTGTCCAGCAACGTTCTCACCAACAAACCAATTTGGTCTGATCTCTTGTAATAATCGAGCAACTTGCGGCCAGAGGTGGCGGTCATCATTCGCGCCTTCTCTGTTCCCGGCAAGACTAAAAGGCTGGCAAGGGTATCCCCCGTGAATAAGCTCAATTGTTCTTCCTGGGCCAATGACTCCATCTGTCACCAACCTTTCCTTGGTCAATGTCCTTACATCTTCGTAAATCGGTGTATCTGGCCAATGTTTTCGCAAGACCTTCCTCGGAAACTCTGCCCATTCGCAGAATGCAGCCGTGTGTATGCCGGCCCATTCACAAGCGATGTCTATGCCCCCGATTCCACTGAATAGACTCAGCGCCCTCATATTCTGCCATTCAATTCGACGTAGTACGGTTCATCAGGGTATAGCGGATCAATATCCCCGCTAACGTAATCAACCCCAATATCGTCAAGCTTCTTGCATATTTTTTCATAGGTGTTTTGATCGTGGATTGTGACCTGTTCCCCGGACAAAACTTTATCGATCAGTTCAGCGCTCACGCCCTCACTCTCCTTCGCAATATGGATCAACTGTCTACTCCGGCAACTCACCAAACACCATTTTCAACCTTGTTTGTCCGTACTGGTTAGGACGTGTCATGCCATCTTCCCAATTTCGAAGTGTGAACTTGCTAACGCCTAATAGATCTGCTAACGTTTCCCTGCTCCAGTTCATTCTTTTGCGATTCTCTTTTAGCCATTTTGAGTAATCCATTTTAAACCACCTATCTGCCTTGTACAGCTATTTTAATTTCACTTTAGACATTTACTCTATCAAACTATTTAAATCGATCTACGATACGTTGTAGGCGCTCAGAATGGATTTATTTACGCCTAGTTGCTTCTCGATGTGCAGAATCCTATTTTCGATTCGCTCATACCCCGTTGATCTGACTCCTAACCAGTCGAGTCTAGCTTTTAGACGGGAGCGTTCTTCTAGCAGCTCTTCTTGGTTCATGCCACTTCCTCCATTTCGATGGTGATCCCTGCCACTTTCCGTCGCTCTCCCTCTGCGATCCGCAATTCTTTCACGTAGCGGAAGCTATCGTCGGAGAGGATGCCACTCTTCACTAGTCCGTCTTGGATTGCTTTAGCGCTGTATGCGTATCCGTCCGGGTCTCGTCTGCGTTCGTCCTTGAAATGGAATCGATAGGTAACGATGACCGGCTTATCTATCGGCTGAAGCTTCTGTACCTTGACCTCGATCCTGACCAGCTGCTCCCAACGTTTCTTTTCCTTCGCCTGGATCATGTAATGCATTCGTTTTACTTCGTTGAGCGTAGGTGGGATACCAACTATGTTTAGCTTCTGCATGTTATGCGCACCCATCCCCTCCACCGTTGTAGATGTTTTTGATGACCAGCGTATTGTTTTCACGGCGCCTCTCTTCAGGAGACTTGATCGGCTTACGTTTCTTCATATACTGCACCGTTGCCATTTTCTTTGCGGATTCTTTCATTGGGTATCTTCTCCTCTCAAATGGGCGATTAGGGCGGCTTTGCAGATGGCTTCAGGCGCTGTCTTCCCAGTTGCTTCGGTCGTAATCTCTTCCTCCGTTGGTGCGACAGATTCAATTATTTTGCATTGAACCGACTTATTGCCGACAAACCATTCAACAAATTCAATGTTCACGATGTTGAACTTCTCCACTACTTCCCATGCTGCGGATACGTCGGTGGAATACCTGGGAAGGCTACCACTGCTTGGATACGTCCACTTTTTTCCTTCAGGAGTCACCCAACATGCGAATGTTCCATCTTCCTTTTCTCGAAATTTCGTCCAACCTAGCATTAGACGTATAGCATCGTCCAACTCTCTCCCAGGCTCCATATCCCTTATCTGCTGCTCCGTTATCACGCTTATTCCTCCTTGGTATCGATTACTTGAACCCGTTTCCTTCGTATTCCGCAAAGTAGCTGCTTATTTTCTTTCCGCACTTATCGCAAATGAGATACCTTCGTTCACCGTTCAATGCTGCAAAAGTCGATGGTTTATCTTTATACCAACTCGTTTGTTTGTGTCTGCAGAACAGTTGCTTGTTTTTTTTAATCACTCCACCTCTACCTCCATTCCCTCGCGTGTATAGTCTCCGAAAACTCCACTTATTCAAACTTGGTTCGGCCCCCACTTCGTTGGGATTATTCGGTCGAACGTTCGCCTTCGGCCAATTCCGTTCCTTCTGGATCCCCCTCCGCCAAAATCTCGCAGCACTCCAGCACGCACTCGTTGCAAATATTAGCGCTTTTAGATGCAATCATTCTTTCTACGCTGGATTGACTCTTACCGCAAAATGAGCAACTCACTTCTTTGGTTTTATTCAAAAACGCCAATTCGTCGTATTTCATCGCTTTATCAACGATGACATATATCGCATTTACATCCATCACGCCGCTTCCTCCCTCTCCCCAGGATGGTCCATCATGCTACTTCGTCTTGTTCGATGATCTTGTGGAACTCGCTGGCCTTCATCTCGATAAATCCTTCTGGAGCCGTTTCAGGCGCCGGATCAAAAGAGCAATACAGTTTTCCGTTTTGGTCGAAAAGTCTGCTTCTGTATCTTCCACCACCTGCCCGAAAGTAGAAGATAGGAGCCGGCTTACCAGCAATCGTGAACTTTCTCTCTTTGAGGAACTTCTTCCACGCCCGATGGATTTTGCTGTTCCCCTTGAATTTCCACAACCCATCGCTAAAAATATTTTTCAACGAGTCTCCGAACTTTTCTGCATCTGCATCTGTCGGAACGATGTGCAAAGCATCGTTTTCTGCCGCGTAATCCCGAGCCGCAATCCCCTGCTCCTCAAAGAATGTTCGTACCAACTCCCAAGTCGCCTTTCTGTTCTCCAACCACTTGTAATAATCTGTGTGCATTTGGTGTGCTGATGTTACCTCGTAGTATTTTTCCATGTTCATTCCATCTCCCCTGGATGATTTGTGTCGAATCCGAAAGCTTCTTTACCGATCCTCAGCCATTCTTCAAAGTTTGTTTCGTATAATTCATAATCTTCTGAATCCTTCAACCTTGGTCAGCCCTTTCGCTATATGGTTCAACGTATAAGTAGTGATGTAACTCGTCCAGTGTTGACTCTAAATCAAATACCTTCTCTTCTAGAGCCTCTATTTTCCCTTCGATCTCCTTTTCCAGAACCTTTAAGCAAGACTCGCACATTCTGTCTAAAAAGATATGCCCTCCACACTTGCAATCTTCTGTCTCTTTCATGGCTTATGACCAACAATCACTTCGATATCGCTCGGCTCACCAATCGCCTTTGCAGTAAGTTGTAATCCCATGCCCATGGACTGAGTGAGTTCTATGATTAATCCTGATCGCTCTTCTTTGTCAAAGTGGCACACCATGCCGCCTAGAGTGTAGGCGATCTCATGCAGCATTGTGTACAGTTCTTCCATCGTTTTTGCGTCGTTCGTCATGTCTCCAATGCTTTGTGCGATTTTACCGGTCATTTTGCTCATGCACTCTCGTCCTCCCTCAGTCTGAAATTATTCTCCAGTATCCGATTCCCTATCGAAACATGGGATGCAAATCGTGTCGCCTTCCTCGTCAACCTCGTACTTGTCTCCCGGCCATAATGTGCATTCGCAAAATACACAGGTAATCATGAGTTCTCATCTCCTAATCGCCATTATCATAGTCACCGTGCGTATCGTAACCGCACCTCTCGCAGTATCCCGCTTGTTCAATATCGTAGCTGTAATAGCCCGTGCTGACTGTGTATGTCGTCCAATCGTGACCTCTGAACTTGCAGATTTGGAACTTAATCCAACGAATCAGCTTTTTCACACTAGGACCTCCTAGAATCGCTTATTGTTAATCCGGTAATCCACGCCCTCAAACTTGAATGGCTTGGTGTTCATCATCATTCGCGAGAAGTTCCGCTCCCCAACTTTTCTCTCTAAATCTTCTGACGCTAGATTCGTGGTGTAAATCGTGTTTCGCCCCGATCTGCCGTCGATGACCTCGAATAACTTCTCAGCAGCCCAACTTTCTCCATCCTCATCCCTCTTGGAACGTTCTGCGCCTATATCATCCAGCGCCAGAAAGTCCACTTTTGACAGGACGTCTAGCAGGTCTCCCTCTGTAACGTTGGAGGATTTGTTGTACGAGCTCCTGATGATAGTCAGCAGTTTTGGTACCGAGATGAATACGGCGACGAGTCCCTTCTCTCTCAGCGCCTTACAGATCGAATAGGATAGGTGTGACTTGCCCAGTCCGTATAAACCGGCGAAAAGTAGATTTTTAGGATTCGTCATGCTGAATTGCTGGACGTATTCCATCGACAGTTTCAACGCCTCCACCTGATTGCCCGTCGAAGGATCGTAGCTTTCAAACGTTGCGTTCTCTAAATCAGGGTTAACGGTGCTGTACTTCTCAACGTACTGCTTCACCTTCGCTTTCTGCTGCTCTTGCTTCGCCAAACGCGCCTGTTCGTTCTCCCAGCAGATACAACCTCGCTTACTGGAGATTATCTTTCCTTTGTCCGGTCCCCCAAGGATCGGCGTCTGAATCATAATGACTTCATTTCCGCATCCATCGCAGATTTGTTTTCCGGTTATCTCAGAAGCCAAGATCACGCCGGGGTTGAGCTCCCGTAGTATATCCCCCATTGACTGCATTCAGGTTCACTCCTCTCTTTAGTTCGAATACGCCTTGCCAACCGTTTAAAATAGATTGGTTTAAAATGGCGATCTTCTCTTCATCCGTTTTAGTTTTAGCCAGCTTGTCCAGACTCCCTGCAAGTAGATCCTTCGCCTTGTCAGTCAATGGCTTCTTAATCTTCTTCCGAAACTCTTCGAAAGATTTAAGGGTGGAGAGAAGCTCGGTATTCGACGTGTAAGCGGAGAAGGTATTAGGTTCTTTTCTTTCTTTCTTTTCATTCTCTAAATTCTTTACATTCTTGTTTGTGTTCACTTGTTGTTCAGTTGTTGTTCGCTTGTTGTTCACTAGCTGTTCGTCTTGTTGTTCACCGTCTTGATATTCAAGCCAGCCAAGTACCGTTATTAAGCGGTTTTTGTTTCCGTTTTGTTGTTCAATCTGCTGTTCATTTTCGAACGATTTTAGGATGCGTTGAACCTTACTTTCGGATATTTTGAATTTATCCGCAATTACCTTCCGACCGGTTATAAGTTGCCCAGGTTGGAGTGTAATTCTCTCACCGGAGAACATCGCCGGGTATTCTTTATGAGTAGCGCTAAGTAGTAAGTAATTCCATACCGCTAGATGATCGCTGTCTTTGCACACGACTGGATTGTCTAGCGTCTTACGATGGAGCTTGATCCAGCCGGACATAGGCTACACCGCCTTATAGGTCATAAAGGTGGCCTAGGCCAAGCTCTCCTGCTCGCCTTCTAACTGTCCGGTAGACACCTTTTCCCCGTTTTTTTATTTGCTTCTTGACGTTCTCTGAGCTGGTAATGGCTTGAAGGTTAACGGATCTCCTATTATCTAGAGAATTGTCGTTGATATGATCCACTACCAATTCTTCGGGAAATCCCATTAATAACCGTGCAAGCGTAAATTGCTTAGTGTGTCCTGGGATGTTTCCGTTTCTTCTGAAGAAGATTCCACCACCGATGTAATATTTACCTGGCCTTGTTGAGAATGCTCTCCAAGTGCCAATGAACGACTGAGCAACAGGCAAGTCTTTTGTGTCAATGATTGTTTCCAAAACTTGGTCCAAGTAAGGAATGTATATTGTTGCTATGTCTCCCTCGATCTTGAATCTATTTTTCATACTTACACCGCCGTTCGATCCTGGCGTATTTCATACCACCGATTCTGGCACGACTTAGCGGTTCGTTGTAGACGTTCTCCGGCTTCCTTGAATCGTTCCAGCACCTTTTTGCGATCCGGCGCTGTCATGATTTGAGTAAGTATCTGGTCGTCAGTAGACGTCCATTCGTGGTAATACATTTTTGCCATATCGCTCATTCCTTTCTGGTTATGTTTTCTTGTTTCTATTCTATCCTACTTTATCCTACTTTGTCTACTGTAGTAGGATAATAAATATTGTTATCGTATAACATGCTATAATGGCGCTGAGGTGAGATTAATGGTGAAGCAAGTTAACAAGGACAAACGGTCTGTCACACTGGACCCTGAGGTTATAGAGTACGTTGAGGATATGGCCGCTAAAGAAGATCGTAAATTCAGCCAGCAGCTCAACAAGATCGTGAAGGATTACCGCAAGCTGATTGAGGAGAAAGAGGGCTAACACTCAACGCCCTCTGCTCCTACTTCGGGTGTACAGTTGGAGAGTTGCTGGAATTTGTGCCGGATCAGGACTCGCGTACAAAGTGAGCGGTCACTGATCCGGTGCTAGTATCTGTCGGTTCTTCGATATCGAACTTCACCGAGTACCGCGGCGGGATTTCAATGTCCGGAACCTCGTCAAAATGAGGGGATACCGCCTGATATTCCAGTGTGTTCTTGTGATACATAAACTCGCATCTGACAACGATTACTTTGGACATAACCGCCAATACAGCATCTGGAGCATCTAGCACAAACTCCCTAGTAATCTCAAAAGTACCTATTCTTTTTCGTAATGATTCTTTCATTTGTCTGCCTCCTTCGTTATTTGAGGGGATGGGGGACTAGGGGTATTTGTGCTCCCACATATGTTCGTTGCTGATTGTCTGCGCCATTTCTCTTTGGTATTCCTCGTTCTCTTTCTCCAAACGATCATGGCATGTGCGATGGATTTTCACTGAAAAGTTGCCGAATTTCCCATTTTCGGTATAAGCGGTTCGTTGCTCCACGTAGGCTGTTCCGGGTTCTATGCCCTGCTCACAATCCACACAAATGTGTTTTTTTCTAGCTATTCGCTCATACCACCGAGTGACACCTAATGACATCGCCATGCCCTCCTTCGTCTTGGTTTTGCGCGTTAGCGCCCCCGATTCGACCGCAATCGCTTAGCCGTCAGGCGGAGGCCGAACCATAGGTTTGCTCTTAAATGTTTAGGGAAATATCTTATATAATCAGTCCAGTGGATCATGGGGTACTCCTAGTTCAGAGAGGACACGTTTAGCGCTACTACCAGTTGCATAAGGATCACGATCAGCGAACCTTTTCAGTTCTGCTATGGCTTTATCCCTCTCTACCTGGATGCGAGATACCTCCTGTTGCAAATGAGCGAAGTCAAACTCCGAATGACGATAACGAGAATCGAATTCCTCCATCATTTTTAGATGATGTTCTTTCGATTCTTTTTCAGTCAACATCGCTATAACCGTTTTATTGGCTTGATCCAATAGGCCCTGAATTCGGTCCATTTCCTCAAGTAGGAATTCGTTGTCTCTAACCAACTTCATAGTGCTGTCCATGTCTATCGAAATTCTCATTCCCGCCTGATATTGACTTCTCATTTCCTCTATCCGTTTATCCATCCCCTGTTGCTCCCTTGTCATCTAAACCCCTCCTACGGCCTCCGGCTTCGCCTGAGTATTGCTGTCGAGCGATCGCCTTCGGCCTGATTCGTCATATCGTCGTACTGTTCATCAAAAACTATTTTCGTCCATTTCCTCTTTGCTCAATGTACCAACGACCAACAAACCGCCTTCTTCATCCTCTTCGACCTTAACGATGTAATCAGTTGGCTCCAGCACATGGAAAGGAATATTGCGCCAGTTATAAAACAGCAACGCACTGCCAAGGTCATCAGAAAAACAATCTAACCCCTGTTGTTCGCACATATACTCTTCCCATCCGTTGGCTTTACTGGCAATTGCAAACCTCATTTCGCTCACTCCTTTCCTTCACAATATGGATCGAATCCGTTATCGTCGTACTGCGAAACTACTTACAATGCTTTATCGCTATCTAGCGTATTCTCATAGATTCTATCCATCTTATCTTTGAGCCATAGTAGCCCCTCTACTGACATGTACTGCACCATATCAGGGGCGTAGTCACAAAGAAACTGATTATATTCGTTATCGCTTGCAATTCCCCCATCGGAATAGCAATTTTTAAGCATATCTTTGCATTGTTTCGCTAATTTCTGCTTCTTTGTTGTCTTCATTCAGCCCTACTCCTTCCTGCATAGTTTGGATCTACTATCCCTCACCCTTGAGTAAGTGAGGATGGTCCCAACGATTGCCGATTACTTCACCGTGTAGATTCATATGCAAACTGCCATTCGATCCGAATTTAAAGCGAGAAACCCAATCGATGTAATACCTTCCTGGCTCATATTTGACAATTCCATAACCGTTATCTTCCGGTCGATAAAAGTCTCCCTCGAATATCTTTACTCCGTTGTCATCGTCCCGTCCGGTCTATTGCCCTACTGTATCGGGATCGACCGGAATCTTCACTCCGCATGGATCATCAATGTACGACCATGTAGTCACCTTATCTTCAAATGGTTTCGTGAATCTCAACTCAGAATACCAGCCCACTATCCATTGTTCGTTATCAATCCTCTTGCCTCTATACTCTCTCTGTGTCATCTTGGACATCCGTAGACACCTCCTTGCGAGCTAGAGCTTCGTCAACGACCGTTTCGGCACTCATGAATTGCTCCCGGCTCATATGACGTTGTGCCTGTTCTAGCGCCGTCCGTAACCGTTCTATCTCCCTCTGTTGTTGCTCCAAGGTATCGACTAGCAATTGAAGCTCAGGTGTAGGGATTACAAAGTAGCGGGCGTGATGGTGTTTTTCGGGATCAGCTTTCGATAGCTGTCCTTTTCTGTGCGCTATAATCTCCTGTATCTTTTGGTTATCCATGATTATTAGCTCCTCTCAAATATGGGTCGGCCCCCGCTGCGCTGGGTGATTCAGTCGAATTGGAGGCCGTCCGGCCTATGATTAACGTTAGATTTCTTTCACAAATACTTCTCCATTTGGAGCAGTGCGAAAAATGTCCTTTTTAGCAGTCAGTACATAGGCAACTCCAGGAACAACCAGCACGTTCATTTCAGTGATTATGGTGTTCAACTCAAACGTGGCGATTAATTTCCTGTTCGACTTGTGGAAAACAACTAAAACCTGCATTAAGCCGATTCCTCCAATGTCAGTTTAAATTGCTGGAGCCACTCTCTACCGGCTCTCGTATAATCCGCCCAATGATGGCATGTGCTAGAGTCGCTAGAAGGTCCACAGAGGTTCACTATGTCGTATGCGGTACATTTACTCTCTGAGCGCCACCGACGCGTAACATGAGCCTTCTCCAGCGTCCAAACAGCATTCTTATGCTTCCCGCATCTCTCACAGCACTCACCGGACCGTGCATCAACCTCTTTGCGTACCTTATCGGGGATTGCTCCCCGCTGCTTGGCTGTTGGCTTACCGCGCTTAAAGTTGGGCTTAGGGACGCTATAGGCTGGCTGCTTGGATAAGTCCATGGGTAGACCTCCTTAGAGGGCGATTAAGCCCTCTTAACGTGATGGTTGTTTCTGTTCATCCAAGAATCTAATAAGGTCATTGACCTTCGAGATTGGAAGCTCTGTTAGGCTGCTGATATCGAACCCGAGAAACCGTGAAATCTCTTCGTTCCCCTCGAATCCGGCATAATTACGCTTTGCTCTTAACATCTTTACTTGCGCTTCCGTCGCCTTCCGTTCATTCGACCCGCCAGACTGCTGAGATTGCGTTGTTCGCTCTTGCTGTGACTGTGACGATTGTTGGTTCGTCTGGTTCTGTTGGCGGTTGTACGAGCCTTGTGGAACGTGTGAGGACCCATTTCCGTCATCATCATCACCAAGCGATAAAGAGAGAGCCGCGGCATAACTGTAACGCCTTGCGTATGTGATGGCGGATCCGGCTCCCTGCGGGTCTGTCTTGACTGCTTGGAGCGTCAAAGGCTCAGTTTCAATCCACTCGCCTGACTCATGAATGACCATGGTTCGGATGGTAATTTTCTGACCATCTCCCCCAGGAAACTGCATGACCGTTAGCCCGTGCTTGGTGAGAATAGGCTTTGTTGAATCGATCATGTGGTCCAGCGTTGTATAAGCAGATCTAAAATGCGGATTGGTTCCATCCTTTTCGATGGGTCGCACTTCTTCGCTAAACTTCACCAGAGCCATTGCTATCTTTCCGATCGTATCCGATTTGTTGCACATCTTCCGTTACCTCCTCGTACGTTATTCGTATAGGCTGCATATAGAAATCATCAGGGTTATGGGGCTTGTAATATCCATTCATCATCGTTTTAAACAACTCTTCGTCGACTTTTTGGGCCTTACTTATCAGTTTGACCGGTTCGTAGTGCAGATTGACGAGAGTTCCGTCTTTCCGCTTTAAAACGTGTTTATACACCACTTCCATATTGACCACCACCTGTGGTAAACTTGCTTTATAACCTTTTCTCAGTTCCTTAAGGGCGCATCCTACTGCGCCTTTTTTCGTCCCTGCTCGACCCATTTCGAATGACACTTGGCATAAAGGATTTTCATTCGCCTACTGGTGGGTATGGACCCGAGTATCAGGAACGTCCTCTCGTATTTGATCCTCACAGCAGCACCTCTCCAGTCCGCAACATTCCGTCACTTGCACCGTATCCTCTACCTCTTTACCGCAACAGCCGCATACAGGAACTTGATAACGGATCGTATAACCATCGCCTAATGGCTGTTCTTCGCGTATACCTGGTTCGATGGATCGGAGACAACAAGCACTTACCGTGTACATTAGGCTTTCACCTCTCTGTAGAAGATGGTTGTCCACTCGTCTGAAGATTCTTGATGTCCATATACTGCAAAGTGTGTTGATATAATGTCCTCTGCATGAATCTTCGATAGGAATTCATTGACCACTTCGTCCGTCGCATTAACGAAAACTTTCCGTTTAACGATGATCACGCCGCCGCCCCCTCTACTGCTTTATCCAACTCGACTTTCAAATCATGACGGGCTTCTTCTTCATCGATCCGTATTAGCTCGTCCACTGTTTCAGCGATCTTGTAACGCATCGCTCCGGTAACGACCTCTGTATCAATCCCCATCCAGCCCCACATAGAGCGTATTTGCTGGAATGTGACCTCGACCAAACCTTGCTTGCCGCGTCCGAACCACCATTTTTGCGTTGCCATCGCCGGATGCTCGTACCACTTTTCCTCGGAGATGATTTCCTTGTACTCCTCTAAAGTGACTTGAGAGTCTAGCATCATACATTCCACTTGGCTCATTAGGTGACGCCAGTTCATACAATCCTCACCTCACCTTTGCGATTCCATGTGCCTCCTTGATCGGGATAGCGAATAATAGGCTTAGGACCACTTACAGGCTGTATCTTGTTATGCTGCATGTTCCTTCTCCTCCTCAATGGATAAATGGGTGATCATATCGGTGAATAGTGACATCAGGTCGTCATAATTCTCAGGTCCGTACTCCGCAAGCTCTCCATGACGCTTATGTTCGATAAGCTGTGATTTCTCCGACACCACTCGTTGCAACAATGATTGTCGTTTCATGCTCCAGAGCTCCTTTCATAGCTTTGTCGACTTCTTCTGCCATTTGATCAAAGTATGATCGGGCAAGCTTCGTTTTCTCCTCTTCGGTTCGGCAGTTACGGTAGCGTAATAACAGGTAATGATGTGCGAAATATGCTTTTTTCATGCGCCTATAGCATCTTTCCCAGCTCTCTTAACGCTCTGTTCATAGGCAAGCTGGTGTAGACGTTTCATCATGCCTGGAGTGGGCTGAGTCTTTACTTCGGGAAAGTTGATGTTCATGGGTGGAGCCTCCTTATAAGTTGTTATGCACCCTTCTGCTCCTTACTCTGCGGGATAAATACGTCTGCTAATGCGCGGATTTTATTATCAGATAAGAGCACGTTTACTTTCTCTCCTGCCTCTGGTACGGGCTGTATGCCCATATTGCGGAGCTTTTCTGGTAGGTTCATGGGTGGGCCTCCTTATGATATTTTGCCGCCCTCAGTCAGCAGCTTATGAATGTAGGCCATGCCTTTTGGTGTTACCAACGTTTGCGTCTTGTTCTCGATACCACTCGTCAGGTGAGTAATGCTGTATTGTCGAACGTCGAAGTATCCACGATCCAGGTACTCTTGATAAGGCATATTATTAGTACGAAGTACTTTCTTCTCCCGCAGGAAGTCGAATAGTTTGTTGCGACCATAGCCAATCGTTTTCGAAACACGCTCCATAGTGAAATTGTTTTTAGCATTCATCGCCGTGTCATAAAGTGCGACCTTCGGAGCTTGTAAATACAACTGCTCGTCCCTCTCGCGGTTAAGTGCCATTAGCGCCTGACGCTGGCGTTCTTCATCAATCCATTTCTGCGCCCGATCTATCGGATCGTCGATCATGTACGATGGTCGATCAATGCTGTACGTTCCTGTTTTTCGTATGGACGGGATAACTTCACTTGTAATCCACTTTCGAAACGCCCTAGCTTCAGGTTTGCGACTTTCAAGGATCACATCGTATAGTCCGTCTTCGCTGACGATTGTGGTGTCTTGCATGCGTCCTAATGAATCAGGTATGGGGTGATTTGAAATCACATCATCGGACAACCTCCGTTTAATTCCTGCTACTTGATCAATTTCCAACAACTCACAGACATCTTTCAGAATGAACCAAGGCTCTCCGTCCTTATCAATAACACGCAATGCGTTTTGACCAAAGTTGAACAATTGCATTTTTGTTCCACCTTTCAATAAATAATTTAATGAGGTAAACTACTCGCATTAAGCGACGTTTTTGTCATTGTGACGCGTTTTGCGTCCGTTTTGCACAAAAAAATGTGTCCAATCAAATCCTAATTCGTGACCAATTGCTTGAGCTGTAACGGCCTTTGGATTCCTTGTTCCTTGTTCAATATCCGCATAGTAACTTCTGGAAATTCCGCATTTCTCGGCAACTTGTTTTTGCGTTAGGTCTTTATTCTTACGGATGTTTACCAGCCATTCTCTCATAGCGATCTCCTTTCATGACGCGTTTTGCGTCGTTTTGTTATTTTGATTATATGACGCATATCGCGTCATGTCAACTATTATTTTTATTGAATTTACCTATTTTGCGTCAACTTGTTTAAGGATGCATTTCGCGTCGTTATAATAGTCTATTGAAGGAGGTGGAACGAAGTTGTTTAGCGAGAGATTGCGTCAATTGAGGAGTAAAACTGGTTTATCTCAAACAGAAATAGCCCGTCGCTTAGGAATTGCGAGGACCACTTACTCGGGATATGAAAATGGTTCCAGAGAACCTGATCTAAAAACATTAAACAAGCTGTCCGAACATTTTGATGTTGATTTGAATTGGCTAATTGCTGGGGAAAGTAAAGTTTCAAAAGACTTATATGAGGATGTTGAATTAGTTGAGATGTATGTAACTTTAAAAGAGTCCGATCAGAAGTACATATTAGAATTAATGGAGAGATTTAAAAAAGATAAATAACTCATGTATTTTTGTTTATGATTATTTTTATTTCTTTTTTTAAAAATTCTTTGTCTGATTTCGATATCACCATTAGTTTATCAATAAATTCATGCTTGTTCTTTTTTTTCACAGTAATATCCCCCTTGTACAAGTTTCTTGTACTTTCATGATAGCATGACAACTAGATAAAAGGAACATATGTTCTGTTTTTGGAGAATAAAAAAATAAGGTGGCACGGACATGGAACCTGTACCCGTCCGCTGCCGAGTCCCAACATTGCTCAAACGAATAGGTAAAGATCAGCAGTGGCTTGCTGATGTAACCGGTAAGAGCAAATCGCAAATATCGGATTACTGCACTCTGAGGAAGGTAATGAACATAAGAACAGCAGTCCTGATAGCCCATTATCTAACGTGTACACTTGACGATATTTATGTATGGGAATTTCGGCAGTAAATGAAGTAGCATCTGCTGCTTCACGGATCAGGTACAACATTTGTCGTACTGGTGTTTGCTGCAATAAAGCGATTACAACGCCATTGTACGCCATCGCCAACCTGTAGTAAATGAAACTTTATGTCTGTTTTTAAGTTAATTTCATTGTATATGAGAATTTATTCATTTGTCTGTCGAATGCTGTCGACCATTTTATACGTTTGTGTTACGTGAACGTCGTAAAATATCCATTAATCCCTTTTGACGGCGAGCTGCTACATAATAATGGACTCCATCAATGAATACTTCCCCCCTCTTGAAAGCTTTGACTTGCTTGACGTTGATTACATGGTTCTTATCGATCTGATAAAATCCGTACTTCCCCATGATCGCCTGGATCTGTTCGATTGTTGACGGAAAATAATAATTACCGCTTTCAGTTTGCACTACAATTCGACGTGTTTCGTCTTTAAATATACAGAAAATTTCATCCGTATCCATTTCAACCACCTCATTATTTTCGTCAAACACCGGCATTGGCATAACTATCCCTCCTTGCTGTAAATTATGTCCATCTATACGCCGATAACATACATATACCCATTTATAGGAGAGTGTGGCTATGAAAGGCCTTATTAATGAGCAAGTTAAGCCAACAAAAGATGATGAAAAATCAACCGATCCTAATGCCAAGCCAGGAATGTTAAAGGAAGCCTATGTTTTCTTGGGGTATCTATTCGTTTCCTACATTGTTTTTGTAGCATTATCCATCCCAATGGATTACCTGACTGGAAGCGGAACCGGATCCATAAATGTTCTTTATCCTATATTCCCAGCCATAATCGTAGCAGCAGTATTTACTAAGAAAAATTTATACAAAAGATCGAAGAAGTAAAGATCACATCCATTATTCCATAACAGGAGAGTGTCAAATGCGATTCGCATTAATTATCGTTATTTTATTAGTTATGTCTGCATGTTCTCAACCGGCAAATCCGTATGAAGAAAATATGCGTATGGGTAAGGATGCTTTGATTTCCGGTAATTATGAAGAAGCATACCGTTACTTTGAAATTTCTCTAATCGAGCGACCTCAAGATAGTGATGCAAAAATTTTAATTGAACAAGCTAAATCACATATCGACGAAAATGAAATGTTGAAGCACATTAAAGAGTATTGGGTTGATATAGATCCTTTGCTGCAAAAATATAAAGGGATGGCCGAAAAGTACAGGAAATACGATAAATTAGATCTAACCCATCAGAACAAAACAAACCTTGCTTATATAAACGGTATTAGTAATGACCTGAAGTCTGTAGAAGAAAAGTATGATGAAATATCCGGGATAATTAAACTCCACGAAAAACTAAAATCATCAATCTCTACTTTGATAAACTATTTAGAGAAAGATGGTGTATTAGTCAGAGAAGTTTTAAAAGATGCAGCAATTCAAGAATTGGATGATTACAATACTGAATTAATGAAGATGATTCGATAATTATAGCTCCCATCCATTGGGGTCTTTTATATTGCACGTCTAATCTCATCATGGTAAGCTTATAATAAATAAAGGAAGGTGCGACCAACACCTTCCCCTGCATATACATTTTGGGCGGTTAATTCCTCTGAATGTTACATCGGCAGAATAAACCCGCTGGTCGTCAACCTGGGCATGAAAAAAAGACTCTTCTAAACGAAGGGCCTTTTTTTGTGTAAAAAAAGCCCCTCCAGCTATTGGGGGGCTGGAGGGGCTTCGAGGTGCAATCATAAATCATCTCAATACAAGTATATACGTTCTGGTTTATGTTGTAAATAAGAAAAGAGAGGGTTTCCCCTCTCCCCCGCCTAAATCGAGGTTCTTCCTCGATAAGACTTCCCGCATTGGTCACAACGAAAAGTTGCTTTTCCTTTGCGAGTTTGGGATTGAATACGAGATGATGTATGATGGCACCTCATATGACACCTCCTTCTCAGCAGCTAGCTTCGCCATTGCTTCTGCCGCCCCAATCAGCATAACTCAAGCACCTGACTAGGCGAGATTTGGTGTCCCCTATGACATAATAATAGGTATTGGGTAATATTACAATAGTTTCATATAAGAGATAGGCTTTTACTTTTCCCCCACTCACTCCATAATAGAGGGTATCAACTATTCGGGAGGGACAACATGGTTGTGAAAGTAAAGTCAGATCTTCAGTTGCCGGCTGCATCTTATGAAAGGGTGAGTTCCGACGAGCAAGCACGTGAAGGGTTTTCCCTTGAAGTACAGGCAGAGAAGAACATCAAGCACATCAATGATCAAGGTTGGTCCTTATATGATCGATACATTGATGCTGGTAAATCCGCAAAAAACCTTAATCGCCCAGACATGAAACGCCTCCTATCGGATATAGATGCAGGAAATATAAAAGTTGTTGTCGTTCATAAACTGGATCGACTTACCCGTAATGTAGGAGACTTACACGAGCTGCTGTCTGTTTTTGAACGCAAGGAAATTAAGCTTGTATCCATATCCGAGAACATTGACACATCCTCTGCAATGGGCCGTATGTTCGTTTATATGCTCGGCATTTTTGCCCAATGGTATAGAGAGAATCTGAGTGAAGAGGTCATTAAGGGCCAACGTAAGCGCGCTGAGAGCGGCCTACGCAATTCGTCCAAGCGTCCATACGGTTATAATGTGAATAAAGAAGATTTGTCCCTGTACATCAATGAGGAAGAAGCAGTAATTGTTCGGCGCATATTCGATCAATACACGACCGGCTGGGGTAAGATTAAAATATCTCAGGAGTTGAATAACGAGGGGATACCTTCTATGTTGGGCGGTCTGTGGTACGAGAGCGTGATCGGAGATATGGTGATAAACCCGAGTTACATTGGGGCTACTCACTGGAAAGAGAAGTCAGATGATGAGTCAGAGAGAATCATTGTCCATGATACGCATGAAGCCATTGTAACGATGGAAATATGGGAAGAAGCGCAAAAGGTCAGTAAGCGGAGACTCGAAGGTTATTTGAGTAAGTCTTCTTACGATTTTCCATATGCGACGGTTGTTAAATGTGGGGAGTGCGGTCGGTCATATCACGGGAAAATGACCACCGAAAAAGGAGATACTAAACGTCCAAGATATCGGTGTAGTGGGAATAGGCGTGTAGATCCTTGTTATGCGGGTGACATCGGAGAGAAAAAGTTAGATGTTCTGTTTCTTGATTTCTTGGACTCGTTCAAATTTGATTCGATTCAGCCAGATAAAAAGATCAACGAGAAGGATAGCACAAAAGAAATCAAACGCCTGAGTAAGATGATTGATGAAGCAGAGTTAAAGCGTAAGAACTACACCCGGGCTATGGGAAGTGGAAAGTTGGATTACACGTTATATGAGGAGTTAATGGACGAGGAAGCTAGGAAGATGATTCCATGGAGAGAGGAATTGTCCAAACTACAACAGTCAACTTCTGGCCCTAGCGTGCGAACAGCGAAGGACATATCACAAAAAATCGATCACTTGCGTACCAACTGGCCTAATCTAGATCGCGCACAACGTAAATTTGTCATACAGCAGCTGTTCGATGTATTGGTCATTAAGAAAACGGATGGAACGTGGGCTATCACGGGGTACAAACTCGCCTGATTTTAGGGCAGTTTGTAAGTGTTTGTTGTGGCGACGCCGTGCTGCCCCGCGCCGGTCTCCGCGATAATCCGCTTGGCGCCCATACGCTTGGCAAGCAGAATCTGGCCGATCGCGTTGTTGATTTTGTGCGCTCCGGTGTGGTTGAGGTCCTCGCGCTTCAAATAAATTTTCGGTCCGCCCCAAGCTTTGGACAACCGCTCCGCATACGTCAGCGGATTCTCGCGGCCAACGTATTCGCTCAAGTAATAGCGCAGCTCCTCCTTAAATTCCGGATCGTCTTTCAGCTTGTAGAATTGGTCGCTCAGGTAACTCAGCACTTCCTGCAATTCCGGCGGGACGAAACTGCCCCCAAACTCTCCAAAGTATCCCTCTTGCTGCAACTGCTGCTCCATAGGTAAGCGCCTCCATTATTCGAAATAGAATTGGCTGTTCACTCCTACCATTTTACCATAAATTACTGAAGTCAACCCTTTCAGATTTAGCTTTTCAATCTCGGGAAAAACTGTTAGGATAGTGGCTATCTGCATAATCGTCAGTCGCGGTTCGTAACCATCCCGCGTTACCAAAACTAAGGAGGCCTTTTTGTCATGTTCAATTTGTTGTGGGGCGTGCTTTTTATGCTCGTCCACTTTGGCCTTTTCCTGCTGTGCTATCGCATGTTCGGCAAGAAAGGACTATACGCCTGGATTGGCTTTGCCACCGTGATCGCCAATATCCAGGTCGCCAAAACGATAGAGATGTCCATCGGCACGTTCGGCATCGTCATGACGCTGGGCAATACGATCTACACGTCCATCTATATGTCGACGGATCTGCTTAATGAAAAGTACGGCCGTCAATCGGCCAAACAAGCCGTATGGTTCGGCTTCTTTACGCTCATTGCGTCCACGATTCTGATGCAGATGACGCTCGGCTTCGTGCCGCAAGCCGATGACTTCGCGCACGAGCCGATGAAGGCGCTCTTTGGCTTCTTGCCGCAGGTCGCGGCCGGCAGCATGTGCGCCTACTTTGTCAGCCAGTTTCTGGACGTCCGGGTCTTCAGCTACCTAAAGACGAAGTTCCCGGTGCGCAATCAGTTTTGGATCCGGATCAACGGCAGCTCGCTTGTAAGCCAATTCGTCGATTCCCTCGTGTTTTGCACGATCGCTTTTTACAAGGTGCATGCCTTCGACATTTGGATCCAAATCTTTTTGACGACGTATCTGCTGAAGCTGCTCATTTCGTTCTTGGCCACGCCGGTGCTCTATTGGGCAAGAAATATGAAAGTCCGCGAGGAATAAGCCTCGCGGACCTGGGAAGTGTGCAATTTTAATAGCGGCTGCCGCATTTATCGATAAGGCCCCGCATTTCCGTTACCGGTCAGCCATTACTTTTCAATTGTAAACCACATGTCAGTACGCTGGCCCGTTTCAACGACTCTTGTCTTCTTGAGCTTTATCTGCATGCCTTCAAGATGCTCAAAAAGCCGCTGCCCCTCGCCAAGCAAAATAGGCATAATGCCAATTTGCAATTCATCCACAAGACCGGCCTTAAGCAATTGTTGGCCGACGGTCGGGCCGCCCACAACCGTGACATCTTTTTCCCCAGCGGCTTGTTTGGCTTGCTCAATTGCAGCTTCGACATTATCTAAGAACGTAAAACTTATACGGCCGTTTTCTTTTGGCTTTTTCTCTGGAGCTTGCTCAGTAATAACAAAAATGGGTACTTGAAACTCATAACCATCGGCGTAGCCATCAGGATCACTAGCCATTCCAAAGGTTCTGCGCCCCATAACTGCAGCCCCGGTTGTGTCAATCCACTCCCGCATCAGGTCGGTCTGGCCAAGCTCTATCATATCAGGATAGAGCAAGGCGACACTGCCATTCGCGTCATTAATGAATCCATCAAGCGACATCGTCATACCAAAGACTACTTTTGCCATTTTCAAATCCTCCTCGAAGTATATTACTTTCATTGTTTTGTTCAGCTCCGCCATCCGGCGCGAGCACTCCCCTGTCCTGCAATAATTCTATGATTTTCATCCGGTTAGGTCCGAGCCAGGAGAAAGTTTCTTTCGATCTTTCGAGGCTATTCAACATTCTTATTTGCGGTAAAAAATCTTGTGTACCCTTTTTCAAAGCTTGGTTTCCTGGGATTTCCCTGAATATTTTCGATCATATCATACAAGCCATAGATTCGATCGTACATTTGGCTTCTTTCATATAGTTTTGTATCTGCTGAACCATACTCCTCAAATACCGCACGCCTGAATTCAATAGGATAATAAGCCATATACATAAAATCCAATGCGGGGTCTTCTCTTCCCGCTTCGCTAAAATCTATAATTCCAATCCGACCGGTACTCTCATCCCACAGAATATTATCATAGTGGAAATCCCCATGTACAATACATGTCCGGACCGATGCCGAAATTTCGTAATAATTTTTTAGAAAGCCCTTCACTTGCTCCATCTCTGATTGTGGCAGTTTGGACTGTAACAACTTAACCCCTTCAACCATATCATTCCGAACATCTTCTTCAAAACCGGTTTGTAAAACCAGTTTTTGTTCTGATGTCATATGAAGTTCTTTTAAAAAACTTCCTACTAGTCGACCTATTTGTTTTGCACTTTCCAAATGTTTTTCGACATATTGAGGTGTAATTCGAAAACCTGGCACATATTTTTCCACCACAAATGATTGGGTTGGAGAACAATACAGACACTCAGGCAAAACCGCCTCTGTCTGCCTTGCTAAACTCCGAATCAGTTCTTGTCGTACGTTGTAGCGTTCAATCTGCAATCCTTTGCGATAGAAAGCAACTACTGTATTTTTATCCAAAATCAAAACATCTTTTTCGCATCCTGTGGTGATGAACTCAACTTCCTGAAAGGACAGTTCCCCCATCTCCGCTCTCACATGTTCCAACCTTTGCTCCATTAATTGCTTCTCCCAATTATCCAAATCCATCAGCCCCTCATGCGAACGATTGTCTTGCACCACTATCTGCAGCCTCGTTGCACATATACAGGCGTGCAATTATAATTATCCCTGATGAAGGAGATGTAACAGCTTCCTACCTATTACTTCCCAAATGGAGAACCTATGAAAAAGATAGAGGAAACGATATATAAACATTATGGGCTGAATGTGTCGCACCTTACGCCTCAACAAGGCGGCTGGTCCGCGCTAGCTTACAAGATGATTGCGGGCGACCGCACGTACTTCTTGAAAATTTACGAGAAAAGCAGGGCCTCCACTTTGAAATGGACTGCCCTGATAAACGAATATGTCCCTGTCCTGATCTGGCTCCAACAACACAGCAGTCTAAACGGAAAAATCCCCGTTCCCCGCGTAACAAAGGACGGTAATTACCAATGCTCTAACGCCGACGGTATTTTTCTGCTCTATGATTACATTGAGGGAGAAACCATTGGAAACCGGGATTTAACGGACAATCAGGTGGTACAACTAGCGAACATAATTGCAGAGCTTCACTCGTACGACGAGCAATTGCCAATTAAAACGCAGCATCTTAAAGAAGATTTCTCCATTCCTTTTGTCAGTCAATTAAAGCAGCTAATCAATGGGCAATCGATTGCTCCATTAGACGTAAGAGAAGTGATAGACCAGCATTCGGAACAATTAAGTGAACTTATCGATGAAATTGAAAAACGATCAAGGGATTTGCCGCAACGCCCCTTACGAAATGTACTATGCCATACAGACCTCCATAACTGGAATCTGATGATAGCAAAAGAACAGGTTATCTTAATCGATTGGGAAGGATTGCGACTGGCTCCCGTCGAGGCGGATTTCATGTTCCTTGTTGGTCAACCTTATTATGAAACATTTTTAAGCGCCTATCGGAAACGACATCCTGATTTCGCCCTGATTCCCGACGTTCTGCGTTTTTATCAGGTAAGACGCAGACTAGAGGATACTTGGGAATGGCTAGAACAGCTTTTATTCGACCAACAGGAATCCCATGAACGAACGAAGACGCTGTCTAGCCTCACGAAAGAATTGCAAGAAATGGCCGATTAATGCAAATCCTCGCGCTGTCTAAACACCGCACCTGCCGTGCCGAACAGCAGCAGAAACAGCAGCGCGACGATCGCCGGCTCCAGCATGTCCGCCCCCCCTGCCTGCCCCAGCTCAAGCGGATGCACGATTCGATTGACCAGCCACCATGAGGCGATGCCGGCCCCTTCCTCGCCCAGCAGCAACGCGGCTAGCGCGGACAGACTATAGCCGACAAGATTCAGCGCAAGCAGCAGCCCGATAATCAACCCCGCGATCAGACTGCGCGCCGCCAGCGCCACGAACAGCATCATCACGGCAAATGCCCAATGCAGCAAAAATTGCAACAGCAGCAGAAGCGCATATTGCCCCAGCTCGCCAGTCGGCGCATTCTCAAAAAACAGCAGCCTCCCGAGCGCGTTCGCCGCTACCGCCGCGACAAACAACAATAGCGTAAACAGCGCCAGCAGCAGCGCTTTTGCCAGCACGCTCGATACCCTCGCATGACGCATGGAGATATAGTTTTTGTAGAAGCCTGCGCTGCGTTCGCTCCAGGTATAATGAACCGTGAACACAGCCACATACAGCAGCATCCATGAAGGCGGCTGTGCCAGCATATATTGGAAAAACTCGCTGGCGCTCAGCGAGCCCGGTCCAAGGCCGGCACCGGCACTGTAGCTGTCGGCATAACGGCTCATCATAAATATTCCGAACAACTGAAAGGCGAAAAACACGGCCAATAGCAGGGGCAGCATGTTGTTTTTACGAAACCGCCGGAAGTCCATTCGCAATATATTAAGCATTCCGCACACCTCCGCTCCCGGTACGCTCCAGAAAATATTGCTCCAGGCTGACCTGCTGCCTGGCGATGCCATGCACCGTGACCCCGCCCTTCACGAGCGCGGCATGAATCTGGTACAGTTCGGCATGCTCGTCATACACCTGCAACAGCTGGCTATCAAGCAGCTTGTAACGACGAATGCCCAGCTCCGCCTCCAGAATCGGAATCGCCGCTTCCGGCTCGGTTAGCCGAATCTCAATGCGCTGCTCGCATTGCTGCAGCAGCTCGTCGCGCGAGACGATTTCGACCATCCGTCCCTCATGCAAAATGCCGAACCGAGTCGCCATCTTCGACAGCTCCTCCAATATGTGGCTGGCAATCACGATCGTCAGCCCCGTCTTGTTCAGCTCCAGCAGCAGATGCCGGATATCGACAATGCCCTGCGGGTCCAGTCCGTTGATCGGCTCGTCCAAAACCAGTACATCAGGGCTG
This sequence comes from Paenibacillus sp. MY03, assembly GCF_002165585.1. NCBI lineage: Bacteria > Bacillati > Bacillota > Bacilli > Caryophanales > Paenibacillaceae > Paenibacillus > Paenibacillus sp. MY03. The sequence continues at coordinate 82,003 of NZ_MXQD01000034.1, forward strand.
CCTAGCAGCGCGAGAGCAATACCGAGCCGCTGCTTCATCCCAAGCGAATATTCTTTGACCTTACGCCTGCTGCTGTCGGCCAAGCCGACGCGATCCAGCAGCTCCTCGATCCTGGGTTTGCGCGCCTTCATGCCGTAGGCGTCGGCCAGCAGCTCCATATTGTCGAACCCGCTCAACTGTGCGTACAGGCCGGGGTTCTCCACCAGCAGCCCCATTCGTTCATGCAGACTGCGCTGCTCGCGAGTCGAGCGCTCAAATAGGCGCATACTGCCTCCAGTCGGATAGATCAGCCCGCCGAGCAGCTTTAGAAGCGTCGATTTTCCGGCCCCGTTGCGTCCGATAAGTCCAAAGATTTCCCCTCGATACAGCTGCAAATCGATCGGGTGCAGCACCGTGCGCGAGCGATAAGCCTTGCTTATCTGATTCAGCTCTATGATGCATTCCTGCATTCCCGTCACCTCCCTGCTCTCATTTAACACCGAGAAAGCCAAGTTGACGTCAAGAAAAGGTAAAGAAATCGTAAAGCCCGATCTGTAATAGCAGCTTTTACAGCCTACGGCTCCGCCCGGCTCAGGCGAAAGCCGATTCCCCAGATCGTCTCGATATAGCTTTGCTCGCAATGCGCCTTGATTTTATTGCGGATGTTGCTGATATGCACCGTAATCGTTTTGTCCTCGCCCATATACGGCTCGTCCCAGGCCAGCGTGTACAAATCCTGCTTGGTAAACACCCGGCTCGGATTTTTGAGCAGCAGCTCGAGAATACGATATTCCTGTCGGGTCAGCTGAAGCGGATGCCCCTTTACGGTCGCCTGATACGTTCGGCTGTTCAGTAGCAGCTGTTTATGCCGGTACGCAGGCTCCGCCTCCGAGGCTGACCCAGCACGCTTTAGTTGGGCGTGTATCCTCGCGATCAGCTCCGCCAGCTCAAACGGTTTGGTCACGTAATCGTCGGCGCCTCGTGCAAACAGCTCCAGCTTGTGATCCAGTTGATCCCGCGCCGACAGCACGATGACGGGCACGCTCGAACGCAGCTCCCCGCGCAGGCGACTGATTAGCTCATCGCCGCTCAATCCAGGCAGCATCAGGTCTAGCACGATCAGTTCGTAGCCGGTTTGAGCCAGATAAAGCATCGCCTCGCTGCCGGAATATGCCTGCGTACATCGGAAGCCTTCGCATCGCAAGCCTGCGGCGATAATTTCGCTGATTTGCGCATTATCCTCCACAATCAGAATTCTGCTGTTGGCTCCTCGCTGGTTTTCCGTTCCTCGCAAATCGTCGATTTCTCTCCGGCTCATACCCTCTCCTCCCGCTTCTTCGGCCATCGGATCCGCAGACAAAATTGCTGATCGAGCTGCTCCGCCCGTACCGATCCCTTCATCTTCTGCACAAGCGATTGCACAATCGTCAGCCCCAGCCCCGAGGTCTGTTCGCTGCGCGCCGGGTCCGCCTTATAAAAACGCTGAAACAACCGCTCCGCGTCAATCGTTCGACCAGGGGGGAGCGGATTGGCGAACATAAACTCCCACTCGCTCTCCGTCTCCCGGCAGTGAATGGTTAGTCGGCCTTCGCCATGATGCACGTAGTTGCTCAGCACATTCCCGAATACCCGCTCGATCGCATGCGCCTGTCCGACGACAAGCGCTTGGCTCGGCAGCGCCAGTTCCGGCTCATAGCCGGTAGCGGCGATCGGCTCCAGTTGCATGACCAGGCTGTGCCGCAGCAGCTCCGCGGCGTCGACCGTCGACAACTCCAGCCTGTAGTCCGGGTTCTGCAGCTTCGTATACAGAAACAGCTCTTCGATCAGCTTGGAAATCCCCTTAATCCGGCTGCGGGCCAGCCGCACATAGTCTGCGCGATGCGAAGACTGCTCGGCACGCTCCGGCACTGGCTCAGTTCGCTCCTGCACTGGCTCTGCTCGCTCCGCCAGCTGCAGGTAGCCGTCCAACGCTGCCAGCGGTGTACGAATATCATGCGAGAGGCTCGCGATCGTCTCGTGGATTTCCTCGTTTTTTTGAATAAATCGCTGATTCAGCGCCCGCCGCTCGCGCAACAGTTCATTGCAGCTTTCCACCAGCCGGGACAATTCCCGCGACTGGAGCTGCGTCGTGATCAGCTTGAAGGAGTCGTGCTTGCCGATGAAGTCCAGTTGGCGACCAACATCTCGAATCTGTCTTCTATAATACAGCCCGTACCCGGTTTGCAGCACCAGCAGCAGCGATACGATGAGTAAAGCAGCGAGCATACGGCCACTTCCTTTTCGATTTGGCATCGGCGAAACCTAAGCCTCGGTAACAATATCCTCATCTTACCACAGCCAAGTGCCTCAAAGACGCACTGAATCTCTGCCATTTGACTTGCCGATGCCCGCCGCTAAGAATTGCCTTGCGGCGGAACCAACTCTCTCGCTCCGCAATACACTGGAAGGGTAACCGTGACATTCGCCCGGAAAGGTGTGCTGATCATGAGAGGAACTGCTACTCCCTTCTTCGTGAGGGGTCATACGGCCAGAGGGCCGTGGAATTTGCTGGAATCGTCGCTGATGGGGATTGATTTGCTGTACGTGGCGCGGCCCGCGCCCGCTGCCGCCCAGTCCGCCGCGATGCGGATCATTGCCGAAGAGGCGCTTTCCTCATCCTGCGATGTATGGCTGTTGCATCGGCCCGAGGATCACGAGCTGCTCGACGGCGTCATTATTCCATCCAGGAAAACCGGATTTATCCATGAAGGGGCGCTTCCCCTTCACATGCGACCCTTGCCTGCCGATATTCGCTGCAAGGCGATCCATCTGTCGCAGGTGGCGTCCGGTTCGGAGAGCGGATTGGCATCGGGGGATTTAACCGTGGCGGAGGGCTCCTTACAGGAGAGCGAAGGCAACGCCTACAATTGCTTTGCCCGCGCGTTGGACATTCATGACGACTGGGAAGCGATTTATATCAGCGCCATGAGCTTCGAAGCGGCGAACCGCGTGGCGAACGCATACGTCTCGCGTCTGTTCGGCGAAACGTCCTTGCCCAAGGAGGGCCGCCGAGACGACCGTTTCCTCGGCGCTGCAACGCCTGCCGGGGCGGTCGATTTTGTCCCGGAGCTGACCCGAGGCTTGAAACGCTACCTGATCAAAGGCCGCGCAGGATCCGGCAAGTCGACGCTGCTTAAGCGGCTCGCCGCGGAGGGACTGCGACGCGGCTACGATGTAGAGGTATATCATTGCGGCTTCGATCCGAACAGCATCGATATGGTCATCGTTCGCGAGCTTGGCACAGCCGTGTTCGACAGCACTGCGCCGCATGAATATTTTCCCGACCGCGAAACCGATGAAATTATCGACATGTACGATTTATGCATCGCTCCCGGAACCGATGAATTGCATGCCGATCAACTGGCGCCGATTCAATCCGGCTATGCCTCCGCCATGAAAGAGGCCATCGGGCATTTGGCCGAAGCCAGACGTCTTCGCAATGCCATCGAGCAGCCTGCGGCCGAGGCTGTTAACATGCAAGAGATTGCCGACGCCGCCAGGGGTTGGGCAGCCGAGCTGCTGCGGAACGGAGCCAACGGTCTGCGTACCGCCCCTGATGGCATGGCATAACGGCTGATGCCAGGGACTTAACAATCTTTGTTCCAAGCAAATTTGCCTGCGGGCAATCAAGAAGTCAAGCAGGCCTATGCGCATATGCATAGGCCTGGATGTGTTTTGTCGGCTATGTTACGGTGCCTCGTTTGTTCCATACACCTCAAACTCAAAAATTCTTGCCGCGGAGTTTAGGGTTTGCGTCGGCGTCGTAACGTTTAATTTGATATATCAATTTAAAGCAACTTGATCAGCGCTTCCAGCTCATCAACCCATACTTTTGCGAGTTCAAACTCATTATTTTTTAAAGCCACTTCAATTTTCATTTCAACCGATCTTTTATTTTGTTCCTTTTCTAGATAGTCCTTGTCAAAATGGCTGGCATAAATCATCTGTCTAAATTTTCGAATGCTCATCTTTCTGATCGTCTTGTCTTCAATGATTAACACATAATCCATGCCATTAACCACGGAATAGAAATCATGAGAAATCATCAGAATCGCGCCTTTATAGTCTGCAATAGCTTTTTCCAGCGCGATCTGTGAATAGATGTCCAAATGGCTTGTCGGTTCATCAAGAAGCAATACGTTTGCTTTGCTGGCAGCAGCTTTGGCCAATTGAAGCATATTTTTTTCTCCGCCGGATAAAGAGGTTATCCTTTGATTAACGATTTCCCCTTCAAAGCCATAGCTTGCAATAAACGATCTAACTTCATCATACGTTTTAAACCCGGCATCGATGAATTCTTCTAGTATGGTATTAGATTCCTTTAGCACTTCGCCTTGATTTTGCGATAAGTAAGCCACTTTAGCGTCAGCATTGATTTCAATAGACTCATGATTATTTTTAAAGATATCCCGGAGTAAAGTCGTTTTCCCGGTTCCGTTTGAGCCAATAATGGCTACTTTATCCGCAGATTTGATCTCAAAGCTCACATTGTCTAAAAGCAACTCTTCAAAGGCAGCTCTATAATGATCGACAAGTACGACAGTGGTATCTTCTATTACAGTATCCATGTCAAAACTAATATTGGGTTGCTTAATATCAACAAATGGTGCTTTAATTCTTCGCGCTTCCAATCTTTCTTGGAACTTGACTCTTGCTTTTAATGCTTTGCCTCTAGAAGCCTCTGAATTATAAGTTGCGATTACTCTAAGATTAGCGATTATGTTCTCGTTTCTCTCCAATTCCTCATCCTCGGCGATTTTGAGCTCCTGCAACTCAACCTTAGTCTGAAGCAAGGAGAAGTTATAATCTATATATCGCCCTTCGAACTCTTGGATCTCCGTGTTTTCGAGGTGTATGATTTTGTTGAAGCAATGATTCAATAGATAGCGGTTGTGCGTAACCACCAGCAACATGCCTTTGTGGGAATTAATAAGATTCTTAAGTCCATTAAGGTTTTCAAAGTCTAGAAATACATCCGGCTCGTCCATAATCATTAAGTCTGGACGGCTAAGCATTTCCTTCATCACTTGAATCAGCTTGAATTCCCCGCCGCTCAGGTCGGAAACCTTAAGATCCTTAAGCTTCATGAGGTTTGCCAGATTAAGCTTCTTACTAATATTGCTTTCAAAATCCTCCCCACCGATGGAATCTAATGCATCTAAAGCGAATTGATATTTTTCTAATAACGGCTCAATATCCGATGATGTTTCCATCTCCGTACAGATTGCGGTTATTTCGTTTTGTATCTTAAAATATTCTTCCCCTATATATTCATAAACGGTTGTTTCTTTCGTTTTGTCGAATTGCGGGAATTGACTTACATGCCCAATCCTGCAAGTCGGGTCTATTTCCAGCTTGCCCTCGAACAGGTATCTTTCCGGATCCATCAGTATGTCTATCAATGTGCTTTTCCCGTTGCCGCTTGTTCCAATAAAAGCGCAATGCTGCCCCTCTTCAAGCGTAAAGGAAATGTTTTTATATAGTTCCTTTTGCGGAAATGAGAAGGATAAGTGATCAACTTTTATCATCGTGTTTCCTCTCTTTATAACTGAAATAGAGACTATTATTAGATGTATTGCAAATTATAGTTTCGAGTTTACCGTTGTAAGAGTAACACTGATTATAACCAACTTCAATCTATTTGTTGTATCTCATACCTAGAGGGAAAAGTTTCATGCTACTCCCCGCATACAGGCGAACCTTCAAAGTCGAACCACGATAAAATGCAATACATTGTTTACATTTTGTTAAACTTCATTTACAATCATTTCAAATCAGCAACCGGAAAGGATCTCTTGCATGCTTGTTAACAACGTACGTGAACTAAGGGCGCGCTTTAGATGGTCGCAGCAAGACCTGGCGGATGCCATCGGAGCCACTCGCCAGACCATTGGGTTAATCGAAAAAGGCGATTACTCCCCTTCGATTACGCTCGCGCTTAAAATCGCCGCAGCTTTTCAACTGCCCGTGGAGAAAGTTTTTTATTTAAAGGAGGAGGGATAAGATGTTCGCACAGGTTATGCGTTCGCCGTTACTATCAACCCTATTGTTTCTTAGTACGCTAGGTTTGTTTTATCTTCTGAAGTTAATGCTGTCGGGGGAACTCTCGACTACGACGGGAAGAATTTATTGCGCCCTCTTCGCTGTCCCTCTAGGCGTGCTGTGGGTGACGCTTGTAAGAGTTTATAATCGCAAAAATCCGAAAGACCGCATTAATGTCTGGGCCACAGTTCCGTTTGAAATTCGGGGCGTGGATGAGGGACAGCAATGGATCACGTTCAAAGCTTGCCGAAACGTCTATATTTACTACAGCTCTTGTTTGCCCATAGCCGTGGGAACGGTCATATTGCTCCCTTCCAATGCTGTTTATACACTCATCACTTTCGGGTTGCTGGGATTGGGCCAGTTCCTCGTCTATAGTCTAACCATGTGGAAGTATAGCCGCGTCTGATTCCTGTTCAGAAATCAACCTATTTCTACCGAGGGGAGCTCAAATTCCGATGAATCTAGCCGTCAAGTGGGTACGAGAATTCAAAGAACGCGATAACCAGCATAGGCTGAAAGGCTACCGGGACAGAGCGGAGCTCATTCGAAAACGGAAATTGGAAGCGTGGGACGATGGGCAGCTTCAAACGGAATCCCTCCGGCTGCAAAAAGAAGCAAGCTCGGGTACGCCTTTGGACGAGCTGCTTGTCGATGCCTATGCGCTAGTCTGCGAGGCCGCGAAGAGAGCGCTCGGATTACAGCCCTTCGATGTCCAGCTCATGGCTGCCATCGCTCTGCACGAGGGATATGTGATCGAGCAGCATACCGGCGAAGGCAAAACGCTCTCTGCCGTTTTGCCTGCCTATCTGCACGCGCTATCCGGCGAAGGCGTTCATGTGCTGACCTTTAACGATTATTTGGCGAAACGGGACGCGGATTGGATGGGCCCGATCTATCGGTTCCTTGGGTTAACGGCAAGCGCGGTTCAAGCGGGCATGCCTTTGTCAGAGAAACGGATGGCGTACGCCGCGGATATTACGTATGTGACGGCCAAAGAGGCGGGGTTTGATTATTTGCGCGACACGATCGCTCTGGATGAAGTCGATACCGTGCATCGTCCGTTCCACTACGTCATCGTCGATGAAGCGGACTCCCTTCTTCTCGACGAAGCGCGGGTGCCGCTCGTCATCGCCGGCGAGCCGGGTTCTTCCGGCGACGATGGTTCCCGTTTCGCGGCAGTCGCCAGGCAGCTCCGTCAAGAGGATCATTACGATTTCGACGAGTACAAGCGAAACGTTTATTTAAGCGAGGCGGGTGCGGCGAAAGCAGAGTCGCTGCTGGGATGCGGCAATTTGTACGAGAGCCATAATAGCTATTTGTTAATGGCGTTAAATTGCGCGCTGCATGCGGAATTGTTATTGCAGAGAGACGTCGATTACATCGTCCGGGACAGTAAAATCGAGCTGATCGACGAATATACCGGCCGCGTGGCGGAGAACAGGCATTTGCCGGACGGGCTGCAAACCGCGCTTTCGGCCAAAGAAGGGCTGCGGTCGAAAGCCGGCGGGAACATTCTCGGCACGATCACCCTTCAACACTTTCTTAGCCTTTATCCGAAGATTTGCGGAATGACGGCTACCGCGCATGTTTCCGCAATGGAATTCGGAGATATTTATGCGCTGGAGGTCGTGCCGATCCCTCCGAATCGTCCCAACATTCGGATCGATTATCCGCACCGGATTTATTCCCATAAGGAGGCCAAGCTTAAGGCGCTTGTACAAGAAATCTCGTCCGTCCATGCAACGGGGCGGCCGATTCTCATTGGAACGTCTAGCGTCGAGGAGTCTGAGATGCTGGCGGAGGCGCTAGCGGCGGCCAACGTACCTTGCCATGTTCTGAATGCGAAAAACGACGCAAAAGAAGCCGAGCTCATCGCCAAGGCGGGAGAACTCGGCGCCGTGACGGTGTCCACCAACATGGCGGGACGCGGCGTCGACATTCGGCTTGGGGGCGGAAACCCCGCGCAAGGGGAAGTCGTCGCCAAGCTAGGCGGGTTGTACGTGATCGGTACGCATATGCACCAAAGCGTGCGGATCGACAACCAACTGCGCGGGCGATCCGGCCGCCAAGGCGACCCGGGGGCTTCCGTTTTTTTCGTAAGCTTGGAAGACGAGATATTGCTTAAGTTCGGCATGGATAAAGAATTGCGCGGTCTCAGACAGGATGAAGCTCTAAGCGAATCCGTGCTCCCCAGCAAGATTTCGCATATTCAGCGCGTGATCATGGGCCAAAACTTCCATATCCGCCAGGAGCTAAACAGTTATTCGGATATGGTAGAGGATCAAAGACGTATGTTATACGCGGAGCGGCTCGATATTTTGAATGGCAAGGCGTCGATGAGCGCTTCGGAGCAGCGGGTACGGCTTTATTTTATCGACAAGTTCTGGGCCGAGCATCTGGCATACGTTTCTTACATTCGCGAAAGCATCCACTTGACGAGCCTTACTAACCGCAATCCAATCGACGAATTCCATGAGCAGATCATCCAGGCATTTGCGGAAATTCCGGCTAAAATCAATAAGGAGTCAGCGGATATGCTCATAAAGCTGGGAGGCTCCAACGATCCGGCGATGTGGGAAAAGTTCGGGCTAAAGACCCCTGCTTCCACTTGGACTTATATCATCAACGATCAATATTTGGAGTTCCTGCAGAATCGCGGTGCATGGAACCCGGGGACGATAATCGCTTATTGGATGCGCAGGATGTTGCGACCGGTATTCGGGTGGTCGAGGTTTTGATCCCGTGCAGCGAGACACGCTCACCCATTCATTCCGCGCCCATGCCGCCTCTAAATCGGATATGCTTATTCCCCAATAGAATGCTAACGACAAGTTTTAGGGCCATCCTTCCGGGATGGCCCTTTGTACAAAAGTATATCTATCGAACCTTCTTAACAGGGATCCAAAGCTTATTATTGTCCCACTATAGCAGCCGCGACTTCGACCAATCGCTCTCGCGGGAGCTTATCCATCGCCGAATCGAACAACTGATAATATACGTGCAGCTCTCCTTCGCCTTCCGCCCAAGCCATCCTTTGCATATCGCTGTCTTTCCCCTTCAGATAGAATGCCTCTATTTCGCCGATCGTCACTTTTTCCTTAACCAGTTTATCCAATTCGCTTGAATAAATCTGCCGCTCAGGTATGTTGTACCAGGCGCTCAACGTCAATTGATGCCCGCTGTCATCGCGATATACCGCGCTATACCCGACGGTTTTGCCAAGCGGCACCTTGCGCAAGCTGACACTTTCATCCCCGTCCGGGTCCCCCCAGTTCAAGTCGGGCGCCAGCTTGTTCAAATCATGCATAAGCGTTCCCTGATGGAAAATAAAGCCGTCTCCCAGCTCGCGCAACGGCTTATGCGTGCCGGTTTCGGCTGCAAATTGCTCAAATTCCAATTCGCCATAATCCCGCTCATGCGCGAGCCCGATATATCGATTTTGATCCCTCAAATAAAAAACTCCCGCTTCTCCTTCATGCAGCATATCCCGCAATTCCGGACCGATAGGTTCTATCGATACATCATTTGGTGAAACGCTGATCATTTCCAAAGAAACCGCCCCGTCCGGGGCAAACAGCTTCCACGATACCGCAGCATATCCAAAGCCGCATGCAAAAATAACAGCCGCCGCGATAAACGAAACGTACAATGCCTTGCCGCTCTTTCGTTTGATCGGATACCGGTCCGACTCCAGTCTTTGCCCGCTCCCGCTCTTGCTGCGAATCGCCTCCATCACGCGATCGGTCACATCAATCCGGGGCAATCGCTCTTCCAATGCGCTCAGATTCTCTTGCCATTGCATATTTTGTTGCTTCTCCATCTACATCCCCCTCCAATTCCATCCATATTCGCTTGAGCTTTAATTTGGCACGCTCCACTTTTTTGCGCAGCGCGGCAGGCGATTGGGGAAACGATTGTCCAATCTCTTCATACGATTTTCCCTCTATTACTCTAAGCACGATAAGCGACCGCTCGACAACCGTAAGCCGCCCTAGCGCAAGCTCGCTTTGCAACGCAACTTCCTTCCGTCTCGCCTCTGCATACCCGTCGTCCGCACCTTCATGGCCAAGCGGTTTGAGCAACTTCGACAGCAGCGCCGTTCTTCGCCGCTTACGCAGCACATTCAAGCAATGATGATAGGCGATCTTATATAGCCACGCTGCAAAAGATTGGTTGTACACAAACTGAGACAGCTTCTCGTAACCTTTAATGAATACCTCTTGCACCGCATCCTCCGCTTCCTCCCGCTGCATCAGCAGATGATAGCAGTAGATGTACAATCGCTGCTGGTACTTTTCAATGAGTGCCTCGTATCGTTCAGTCGCCCCTTCCCGTACGGCGCGAATGAGCCCTTCGTCGGAAGCCGCTTCTCGTTCCCGTTCCGCCTCAAGCCCCATCGCATTCCCTCCTTTCAGCATTTATGTCTGTATAACACCCGACAACGCCGTTTGTGACGCAGGTTCGGCTTGAAGCTGCCGTCCGGGTAGCCGCTGACCCAACCAGCCCACTTGATCATAGCCTCCGACCAATTTCCGGACAAATCAGACAGCACAGGTTATATGCAGTTGGGGCGTTCAGCCTGCAACAAAATAGGTGTAGCTTCGACGCAATTTGACATGCTACAATGAAATTATTCCAGTAATTACATAGTATTTGCAACACAACCAACCAAATTTGTAAGTGAAGGAGTAAATTATGAAGAGAATAGCAACAATCGCATTGTCAGCGTTGCTTACAATGGGCGCATTTTCCGGCTTGGCCAGCGCGGCCACAGAGTTGACTGCACAACAGAAGTTTGATGCATTGAAAGCAAAAGGGATTTTTGACGGTATGGATAGCACCGGCACATCGGCGCTCGATCAGAATATGACGCGTGCCCAATTCGCCAAAGTCGCAGCATTATTAACCGGTCTGAAAGTCGACAGTAACCCTGTCACTAGCACTTTCAATGATGTAAGTGCCGACAACTGGGCAACGGGATATATTGAAGCCGCCAAGAAAGCCGGCCTGATAGAAGGCGTAGGAGGCGGCAACTTTAACCCTAGCGGCAATGTTACCCAGGAACAGCTCGCCGCCGTGATGGTCCGTGCACTAGGGATTCAGACAGATACTAACGCTGTTGTGGGAGGCGTGTCGGATTGGGCGAAGGGATATGTGGCAGCTGCGGTTAATGCCGGACTCATTGCAGGTGTTACAGATTTCACTGCACCAGCCAAACGCGAAGCTCTGGTTGTCAGCTCCTATGCCACGGACGAACTGCAAACGGATATCAAAGCCGTTGAGAATGAAAACAAGCCAGCGATCGGCAAGCTGTTGGCGCTCGGAACCTTCTCCGCTAATGGAGATCAATTCGGTCCTCAGAATTCAATGACGAAGGAAGACGTGCTGCAAGCGCTCGACTCGATGACGAATGGCAAATTTGATGCCGCAAGTTTACAACTGAACGCGCCACCGACCTTCGCGGAAGTACTGCGCGCTTATCTGCTAGCGCTCGGCTATCCCGCTGATTCGTTGCAGGATGCGGACAGGCTGATCGACAAAGCCATCGACTCCGGAATCGTTAGTAAAGACAGCCCGCTTCTAAAGATTCAGCAACTTAACTTGCCGCTTACCCGCCAATGGGGCTCCTATCTGACCGCGGGCACACTGTTCGACGCCACAACGGTGACCGTCGACTCGAACGGCAACGTTAAGCAAAATGCCGACAAGCATCTAAGCGAGACAATGAAGCTGCCTGACGCGCCGATCCAGGTCAAGCTGTCCGACGTGCAGGATGTTCCGACTTACGACAAGCTCAGCCTAATCGACCCGAGCATCGAGGAGCGTGTGACGACTGTGCCGACGACTGTGCCGACAACTCCTGTTTACACAGATACGACAGCGCCAACGATTACAGGGGCAACGATTACACTCTCCGGGTCTCCTACGACTTCGAAGACGGTGACGATATCGGGCGGCAACAGCGGAACGATCGAACTGGACGTTACAGACAAACTGATTGGCGGCACGATTAGTGTCAGCGAAGCAAGTACGTTGACGATTACCAAGATTGGCGACATTGACCTGACCAGCCTTTCGTCATTGCTGACGCAACCGTTGTCGGCGGGCTCGAATCTGCTTAATCTTATCACCTTCCTTGATGACACAATCGACCCGCAGGATGACGGCATCTCTGCCTCGTTTCTCGCGAACCAGGCTACTTCCAACGGACTCGTAGTCAATGGTAACCTACGCGACAGTGCAGGCAATGTACAGCAGATCATACTGACGTTCTCATTCCCTACCTAATCTTTATTCCATATAAACAGGCTGACTCTCAGGTTGTACTATAACCCGGGAGCCAGCCTGTTTTCTATTGGTGCGGTTCGTCTTTCCAGGCGATGCACTCTAGCCGGCTCAGCCCCGCACGCTAAGCAGGACCTACTCAATTAGATCACATCGATGCTTATATACCTCATGGTTATGTCTCTAAGAATCTACTAATCTATATCTTGTAAGCGATTACGAATTTTAGGGAGGGTAGACTCACTCATAACCTTAAGCCGCGCTTCTGAGATTTGCATGGAACGTAATTCAGTCAAATAGCAATGCCGCAAAATGATTTTCCATTATGTAGAGGAGGTATTTTTATGACAAGCGTCACCCGCATAGGAGAACGGGCTAAAAAATTTCTCTTGATCGGACTGGGTCTGGCGGTCGTGCTGCAAGCGCTCGTGTGGGCTCCTGCAACAACGCATGCTGCCGTCAAACCGCTCCCGGATCCGAACACCCCCCTAATCTTTGACGATTTCGACAACAACGGCGAGTTTAAGCAAGCTTGGCAGAACTGGTATAACCAATCCGGAGGAACAGGCACCTTCTCGAAGGTGACGGTCGACACGTTTAAAGTCGGCAAATTCGCGCAAACTCCGACCTCCAGCGCTTCGCTGGCCAAGTTCGAGCCCTGGCATCAGACAGTCGACCTGTCTGGCTACCGTTACTTGAATTTTAGAATGAAGAACCCCGGCTATCCCAACGCCCGCATTCGCATCGTCATCAACGACGGCTACAAGAACTACGACATGACGGGCGGTTTCGCTGCGATTCCGACGACTTGGACCGATACGCAGATCGACCTGGACGCGCTCAGCCCCAAGATCAATAAGAAGAGGATCCGCTTCGAAGTTTGGCTCAAGCAAACGGCTACCGGCTACGGAGAAATCCTGATGGATCACATTACGGGTACGACAGACAATACTGGCAGCTCGCCAACGCTGTCGGTCGCGCCGCTTACGTCCAACTCGGGCACGATCAACAATCAGAATACAACCTATACCTTCAAGGCGACTTATACGGATGCCGATAACAACAAGCCAATCGCGATGCAGGTTGTTTTCGGAGACAAAGCTTATAACATGCGCGAGGCCGATTTCACGGACACGAACTACGCCGACGGCAAGGACTACATCTACTTGTCGAAGCTGCCAGTCGGCACGACATCCTATTACTTCCGAGCGGCCGACGGTTCTTCCCCTGCCGCAACCACGACGCCTCAAAGCTCGCCGACCGTTGCGCAATCGTCGAACATCGTCGATGTCCTCGTGAGCCAAGTCGGCTACGGAGCGAACGATTATAAGAACGCCATCATAACCTCCACGACCTTCCTGTCCGACACCAGCTACCAGATCCTTGACGGCTCGAATACTTCGCTCCACTCCGGGCACATGACGTACAAAGGGATGACATGGGGCAAATATGTCTACGTCATCGAATTCCCTAACATTAAGACGATCGGCGATAACTACACCATAAAGACGAACGGCATTTCCTCATTCCCGTTCCCGATCACGGACAACGTATGGGACGACTACAAGGATGAAATGACCGCCTTTTATCGGATCCAACGCGCCAGCGTGGCGACATCCGATGCCTATCCTCCGGGGTACAGCACCATCCCGCCGTCGGATAAAGTGTTCCACCCTGCAGGACATCTCGATGACGCCATCAGCCTTGACGGCACGACAAGCTACAACCTGACAGGCGGGCATTATGACGCAGGCGACTACGGCAAGTACGGGGCCAATCAATGGGTAGGCGCGGAAATCGTCTTGGCTTATCTCCGGAACGTCGACTCGCCCAGCGTCAAATTCGATAACGACAATAACGATATTCCCGACCTCATCGACGAAGCGATGTTTGCCAGCGATTATCTGGTGAAGTTTTCCAACTTGTTCGACGGCGCAATGTACAACATTTCCCATCATGGCGCCTTTGTGCATCCGAACAAAGAAACCGATGGCATTCCGGGCAATTCGGACGACCGGAAGCTTCGTACCGACGTACTCAGCGTCGAAGGATCGGGCAAAGGCGCGGCAACGCTCGCGGCGACAGCGCGCGCGATCCGTACGGCAATCGCCGAAGGAGATGTGCCGACGTCTCTCATCACGGATCTCACCGCTTCCGCCAACGAATATGAAGCGGCAGCCATTACGATGTACGACTTCATGGCCGCCAATCTGACCACCACTCCACAGCACGGGGATCCCAACAAATCAAAAATTTTCGCGGATGTCGAGATGTACCTGCTTACGAACGATGTAGCTTACAAGAATGCGGCAACGGCTGCCGCGAGCGCCCTCACGTTCGACGATTTGAGCTCGACGGCGTATTGGAGCATGCGGCCGATTGCGCTCGCCGAATTCTATCCGGTAGCCGATACGGCGACGCAAGCGCATATTAAGAACCTGCTTGATCAGCAGTTCCACTACGTCTTGTCGCTAATGGACGATACGCCGTACGGCGTCATGAACCAATTCAGCAACTTCGGCGTAAACGAGCCGCTTATGTCCTATATCGGGGATATGATGCGGTACTACGAGCTCTTCGGCGATCCCGACACGCTCCGCGTCATTCAGAGAGCGATGTACTGGGTTTACGGGCAGAATCCATGGAATATTAGCTGGGTGTCCGGCATCGGATCGGATTATGTCGACTTCCTGCATACCCGCCTGGATGAAGAAGCCGGCAACTCCGCAGGCCAAGGCGTTGTTATCCCCGGCGCAATGGTAAGCGGAGCGAATATCAAAAATACGAAGGATTTTTATAGCATCAGTCCTTGGTACGAAGACAGGTACCAAGGCGCGGACAATATGAACCAATGGCGTTACAACGAGTACAGCATCAACATCCAGGCAGGCATGCTGTACACGGTTATGGGACTAAGCACGATTAACAATGCCGCAACCTCTCCATCGAATCTGCCTGAGCTACAAGTGTTAAGCCCGATTATCGGGGATTACGTACGCGGCGATGTCACGGTATTCACCAGCACCAACGCCGGTACGCCCGAAGTGAGAACAGGCGGTGCTTATGTGCCGATGACGTTAGACGGCGCTGCCTATAAGTACACATTCGACACCAGCGCACTCAATCCGCTCTCCAATCACATTATGAGGATTCGAGGAAACGATACCTCGGGCAACTATTCGTTCAGCCATATGCACTATACGGTTGCCCGGCCGCTTCCGGATCCGTCGCATCCGCTGCTATTCGATAATTTCGACGGCAAAGGGGTATGGGGCTCGATCGGACACCACTGGGTGAACTGGTGGAACCAGAACGGCGGCAACAACGAAGGCACGTTCTCCAAAGTTCTGGATACACCTGGCAATAACGTCGGCAAGTTTACGCAGAATCCGTCCCAGACTAGCTCGGAGGCCAGGTTCCAGCACTGGAACGAATCGTTTAACGTGGACGGCTACCGTTACGTTAACATGAAGGTGAAGAATCCGAACCATCCGAATCTGCGCTTGAAGGTATCCATATCGGACGGCACGAACAGCTACTCCTTGACGGGCGGCTGGATCAGCGTCCCTACCACCTGGACCGACTTACAGTTCGACACGAGCGCGGCTCCGGCTAACATGAACAGGAAAAAAGCTGTCCTCACGATTTGGCTGAAGCAGACGGTCAAGGGCTACGGCGAAATGTTCATGGACGATTTCCAATTCACGAATACGGCCAGCGGAACCGCGCCGACGTTAACCGCAGGCAGCGTAAGCGCTACAACCGGCAACAGCCAGACGAACTTCACGTTTAATGTCACGTATACGGATGCCGATAACCAAGCGCCTTATGTCGTGGAGGCCGTTATCGACGGCGTCGTACGTCAGATGGTCGAGGTTAACGCGAGCGACACGAACTACGCGGACGGCAAAGCGTACAGACTCGTCACGAGACTGTCGAAGGGCAACCATTCTTACTACTTCACGACGACGGATAAGACGTCCGACGCGGTCAGCACGACCGTGGCGACCGGCCCATCCGTCAGCTGACGGCAATTGAATTCAAGCACGTCTCTCAGAAAAAGGTACAGCCCTTCAAGAAAATTGAAGAGGCTGTACCTTTTTTTGAAATTTTATTGACCTCTACACTAGTGTCAAACTTTAGAATAAGGTCGAACACAAATGAGGGAGGTATTTCCACTATGAGGAATGAGCGAAATGAGAAAGAAGAAGGTACTCTTTTCCCTTCTGACAGAGATTCATCGCTCCGATCCGGTCATCTAATGATAGCAGCCCCTGTTATTCATCGGATACGCCAAGCGCTTTATTCCGTTCTTTAAACCTCTCGTTATGCGACGATACGTAGGCCATTCTCGGCGCCTCGGGATCCATGTACCGTTTGGCACTGTTAAGCGCTAAGGCCGCATCCGTAAACGCCCCTGCAATCAGGTTGAGCTTGCTTTCGTAATTGGCGAAGTCGCCAGCCCCGAAGATGCCCGGCAAGTTCGTCTCAAGTTTCGGGCTGACGAATATGTTCCAGTCGTCCATATCCAGTCCCCAATTCTTGATGCCTGTAAAATCGGATTTCAGCCCATGGTTGACGATAACCTCGTCTATTTCCAGCTCGCGCGAGTCCCCTGATTCGATATGGGTGATCGTCACCCGTTCAATCGTCTTTCCGTTGCCGCTGTACAACTGCGTGACTTCATATGGCGTAAGCACATCGGCAGAAGACTCCTTCATTCGAACAATGTTTTTCTCATGTCCGCCGAAGCGGTCGCGCCTATGCACGACTGTAACCTGGGCAGCGATGGGAACCAGCTCGTTCGCCCAATCGACAGCGGAGTTTCCCCCACCCGAAATAAGCACTCGTTTCCCCCTAAAAGGCTCCAGTTCCTGCACCGTATAGTGCAGATTGGACACCTCATAGCGCTCGGCCCCTTCCAGCTCCAGCTTCGCCATTCGCAGAATGCCGCGGCCGATAGCCAGAATGACCGTGCGCGTCCAGTGCTTCTCCCCCGTTGCAGCCTCCAGAATGTACGTCGAATCCGCTTGTTTCTCCAATCCGATGATGTGCTGGCCGAATATGATTGTCGGGTCGAACGTCTTCGCTTGCTCCGATAATCGAGCGATTAACTTCTCGCATAGGATCGGCTCCACCCCTCCAACATCCCAAATCATTTTCTCGGGATAAATAAGCATCCGCCCACCCAGCTCATCTTTCGCTTCTATTAGCTTCGTCTTTAAATCTCGCATTCCACTATAAAAAGCAGTATACATTCCCGCAGGACCACCGCCGATAATCGTCACATCGTATAATTCAAGCTGCTCAGTCAATCGAAGTCCTCCTCCAGCCGGCTTATGTAACGTCCATGCTGTGATAATCATTATCAACATAATTTTAGCTTCGGCAACGTGACAATAACAATGGACAAAATCGACGATCACTTTATACAAAACCAAATCAAGCTAACGATCGCAGGATATCATCGATTTTTTTGCCGTTGGAAATAATGCCGTTATTCATCCAAGTCAGAAAATCAACCTCGTAAACGCGGTTGTTTCGTACGGCGGGCAGATCGCGCCACTCTGGCTGCTCCAGCAGCTCCCTCTCCTTTCCTTCTGCCTGGCTATGCCACTTATCGAAAGTAATGAACAGATGATCCGCGGTTAATGTACGCAGGTCCTCTACAGAGAGATTGAACATGCCCGGTCTATTCGCTTTTGAAGCTACGCCTACTGCGGAGTGGGAGCGCAAGCCAACATCGCCGTAGAGAACGGTCGAAACAAAGCCTTGCCCTTCTTCCGTATATTGAATGATGTGATCCGCCGAGATACGCAAAAAAGCGACCGTTTCATCTTTCAAAACCCGACTCAGCTTATGACTCGCGCTCCGTGCTTTGAAATCATACTTTGCGATCGCATCGTCGGCCAACTCCGTCCTGCCGAAATAGTCGGCGACGGTACGCAGCAGCGTACGCCAATTATCGGTCTGCTCGCGAAGGATGTACGTGTTGGATATGCGTCGGCACTGAGAATATTGCTGTTGCTCGTAACGATCCATAAGCAATATCAGATCCGGCTTATAGCCGGATAGCGCGTCAAAGTTGCCGCCGTTCTCGTCGAACGTCGGAATATGGTTTAAGCCCAGATAGTCTTGTTTACCCCATTTCGCATGCCAATACTGGGCGATAGGCTGCATATCAAGCGCGACTATAAAATCCTCCAAATACGGCGCCACTACTCTAAGCTGTCCCTTGCGGCTGCGACGGTATTGTCCGGGCGACATGCCTACCGTCTGCTTGAAACGACGATTGAAATAATATTCATTGTTGAAGCCTGCATTCAGCGCAATATCGAGCAGCTTGTCGTCGGCGCTTGCCAGCCACTTCTTGGCTTGATTAATCCGTACTTCATTCAAGTACTGGAGCGGTACTTGACCCGTAGCCTCTTTAAACAGGCGGGTATACTTCCAGCGGTCAATGCCCGCGAGGGAGGCCAGCTCCTCCACGGTCAAAAGCTCACGGTAATACTGATGAATATGCCGGATGCTTTGATCTATTCCATGCCGCTCGCCATCCGTTCCCTTTTCCTCGGCAGCAGGCGCATTTTGGCGGAATAGAAAGAGCAGCAGCTCTTGAAATCTCACGAATCGTTGGAACAGCTCGAGCTCGTCGCTCGCTCCGCGGAGTAAATACAACTCGTCAAGCAGCTCCATCGTTTTCGCGAAGGGCGCGCAGGCAAGCTCATGCTTATCCGGCAGCAAGCTCGAAGCTGCTTCGCCGCCGCTCGTTTCGAAGCACACTCGGTAATAGCTGCAGCCCGAAACCTCTTGATCAACAGATATAGATCTTCCAGGCCCCTGCAAATAACATTTCCCTTGCCCCGTCCCGCTCATTATAACGAGCAGTTCAAAGCTTTCCTTATCGTTTCTATCGCTGCCGTCCGAATCACTCATTTCCGCTTGCTCGCCCGCAACGATTAAACGGATCGATCGCAGCACATAGTGGACTAAAGGAGCAGTCCCAGCTTGTTTGCGCCGTTCAATATCCATCGTGACTATCAACCGCCCTCTAATTGATATTCATTCTCATTATATATAGTTTAAAACAAAAAGAGCCGTCCATCAACCTCCGTTGAAGAGCGGCTCTTTCCCCAAATCACGCTTATTTCCTGCTAGGAAGCCAGCAATCGAAGCAGATCATCCATCTTCAACCCGTTGGCCGTAATGGCTCCAGTCTGCCAATACGATCTCTCTACGGGATAGACTTGACCGTTCTTAAATGCGGGAACGGTTTGCCATAACGGATCCGCCTTCATTTCCTCAAACGCTTGGGCGGTACTCTCGTCCTCCCACGTACCGTTGGACGGAAGCAAAATAATATGGTCCGCGTCAAGCTCCGGAATGACCTCCTTCGACAAGACGATATTGCCCTCCGTCATCGCTTCGGCGAACCCCGGCGCCTTCAGCCCAAGATCCTCATACAAGATTTGTCCGACAAACGTGTTATGAATGCCGAAAATATTAATCGATTTGTCTACGACGTTCATCCGCAGAACAACAAGCTTCTCATCGCCGATCGCCGCGTTCAGCTTTGCCTTTACATCGGCAATACGGGCTTCGTAATCGGCAAGAACCTGCTCCGCCTTGTCGCTGAGACCAAGCAATTCGGCGATTAGGGTCAATGTTTTGCGCGAATCCGCAAGAACGTCGTCCGGCAAGCGGAACGTCGGCGCAACCTTGGAATAGAGCTCGTATTGTGCTGCATCGACCTCTCCGGCGCCGATGATCAAGTCCGGCTCGGACACCATCAAGGCTTCGATGCTGCCGGTCACGTCGAATAACGGCACTTCCAGCTTCAAATAATCCTGCTTGCCCCACATCGGGTTATAATATTGCACAATAGGCGTTACCCCAAGCGCAACCAAATAATCTTCACGATAAAGAGCCGAGATTCGCTTCGGATTTGTCGGAATCTCTACCTCTCCGAAGCCATCGGTTACGACGCGTGTTTCCGCCTGAGGCGGAGCTTCGCTTGGCGCTGCCGTTACCTGTGCAGGTTGGTCGGCAGTCGCTGTGGGCACAGCTTGATTGCCTGCCGAGCCGCAGCCTGTCACCGTAATCATTGCTGCCGTTATAAGCGATATCCATCCTGTTTTCATAAATCCCGATCTTGCCATGATTAAATTCACTCCCATAAGTATTAGGTTTTGTAGCAAAACATTTCATTTATATATAATGATAATCATTATCATTATTCTAGAGTAGATTGTACCCCAGATTGGATGGCATGCTCAATACACATTCTCTACGACCGGCTTTATACAAACTCGTCACTTCCTTTGCGTTGCCACGGATTCCGAATTACTGCGGGTTACAGGCGGTGCGGCTTTCCCAAAAGAAATGACTGTCATCAGCAAGCCGCATTTGTCGGTCACGATGTATACTTTTTCTGAAGCCAATTGCTGACTCTTTGTTGGCTACTCAGCAAAAAAATACACCGCCGTGGCATATACCACTTTGCGGTGTATTTTTAAATCTACGTACTAATATGCTTTTCCTTGACCTTACTCTTCCCCCACTGCAACCGGATTCTCATCCATCACAGAAATAGACTGCATTCCTTGCAACGGGGCGGTCTATTTTTGTTGGTTAATCACAGCAATGATAGCAACAACCAGCGAAATGTTTGCAGCTGCTACCTTCTGTATCACGAGAGTTTAACCTATGAACTTGTAATATATATTCGTTGCGTGTAATTCGCCATTTGCCGATTTCGCATAACACGGAATCCTTCCGGCCTGAATATATCCAAGTGACGCATATAAATCATTAGAAGGATCCCCGTCTCTTGTGTCGAGAACCAGTAAAGATCGCTCCTCCCGTTTCGCACATACTTCGACCTTCTGCATCAGTGAACGCCCGATACCCATACGCCGATAACGAGGATGTGTCATTAGTTTTGCGATTTCAGCTCGATGGCTGCCATTCGGCTTTGTGCATATATGAAGCTGCACGCTTCCTACAATTCTGTTGTTCATTTCAGCGATAAAAATAAGTACATCAGGCTTAATTAAGTTTTCCCAGTATTCCGTAGCCTCCGCGCGGCCTAACGGCGGTAAAAAACCAAGCGATGCACCATCTTCTACGACTTCCATCAAGAGTTCCGAAAGTTCTTTGACATATTCCGCAATTGATGTTATTTGTTTCACTTTCAGTTCATTATCCATATTTCCCCTCACTTTATCAGAGTTGATACTGGCAACGTACGACAAAACCAATACTGTATAAAAAGATCATAAATGTAAGAGTATTATTTGTATAACGAATTTTTCGTGTTGTAATAATCAAATTTTTGAATCATTGAGGTGGAACATGGAGTTATCGCAATTAGAAGCCTTTCTAGCTGTATGCCGCGTGTTGAATTTCACAAAGGCCTCCGATCATCTGCATATTTCCCAATCCGCTGTAACCGCGAGAATCAAAGCGTTAGAAAATTCCATAGGCAAAGTCTTGTTTTTACGAGACAATCGCAATGTAACATTAACTCAAGCCGGCATCGCTTTTCTTCCTTACGCCGAAAGGATGCTCCACTTATTTGAAGAAAGTAAGCTACTGTGGGACCCGGATATATTCCGGCACTGCAAACGGATCATTCTACAATTATGCTCACGATGCTTCTGCAAGGATCAGTCTTTGGATTTTTACCGCAGTCTGTTGCCCAACCCTTTCTCGATGCCCAAAAGCTCTTTAGGGTTCAGTTGGATATTCAGACTCCAACAATCCGATTATATGCATGCTACTTAATGGAAAATGGCGGACACGCCAATGTGAGGCAAGGTCTAAACATGCTTGGTGTAAAGCCACTCTAGTCTGCGGCAAGGCAACCGATCATTCAACAACCACCTGATCCGACTGCCGGGCTGTGGTTGGCTCCGGACTTCTTGCAACTGTTTTCTTCCCTTTATTGTTTTCAAGCTGTTGAACGAGAACGCCAAAAACGGGCTACGACAGGTATCTTGCTCCTAACCTGCCACAACCCCCAAACCCGCGTCCGACGCGACCTTATGCCTTGCCCTCTTCACCCGTCGCATTCGGATTCTCCCTATAAGAGATCCAGTCGCTCCAGCTTCTTACTCCCCCACGAACCCCTATTCTTGAATAGTTCCAACGCCGACAAATTGGGGTTCGGGGCAGCGCGTCGGGAATGCCTCGGATGATATGCCAACGCCCATGTACAACGACCTCCTTTGGCTACGCTTGGGAGGATTTGTGGTGTTAGAAGCCCGTGGAGGACGGGGCTTGAGCGGCAATCCGGTTTGAGCCGGGGGAAGTCATCCACCCGTGGCTGGGTCAAGCCGAACGGATCGCCAACAAAAGGCCAAGTGAAGTAAGGTAGCACCCAGAGGTAGATGGGGGAGCCGCCGCTGTTGTTTGCAGGCTGTTGGCAGTTGTTTGCAGCCAAATCCCAATAACTTTATTTCGTATGATTGTTTGGACTTAACTTCCAGAACTACTTAATCCCATGTACAGAGTAGGATCTTCTGGGAGGTTCTACTAGGGACTTGCTTCAGCGCTTGTTGCCTTTCCAAAGACGTCCTTGATAGCGGCAATGACCGCGTCCGGGCGCTCCAACTGCATGACGTGGCTGGAGTCTGCGAGAACTTGGTGCGTGCTGTTGGAGGACCAACTGGCTTCCTCGGCCTGCATGCTTGCCCAAGCTGCTTCCGCACGATTGAACTGTTCGCGCGTGAGGCCGCTTGCGGTCTGTTCGGCTTCGCTGAATGCACTCCAAGGTTTTCCTCTGGAAAGCACGGCGAGGGGCAGGTTATCGAGGGTGCGAAATGTGCCGGCCTCGCTTAGCGACTCTTCGAATACGGCTGCCTCTGCGAATGCGGCTTTGAGCGATGTCGGTTGATAGGCTGTGATTGCTTTTGCCGTCTGGGACGGCAACTCCGGGATTTCAGCATCGGGAAGCACGAGCCTCGGCAAACCGGTCCACGCGGTTGCGGCGAGGGCGCGAAACACGAATGGAATCGGATCGCTCGCTGGCTCGCCGGTAGCCTGAGAGAGGCGCGCGGTCTGCTCAGGATGTGAGGCGTCGACCAGAACCATCCCGGCGACCTCTTTTCGGTAGTACTTGGTGAAAGTCATGACGTACGGGCCACCCATGGACGCACCGACCAAAACATAAGGCGGTTGTTCATTTGCAGCACGCAGGACCTTATGAAGATCTTCGGCAATGGCGCGACTGTTTCGCCGACCTTTGGCCGGATCGCTCCACATAATGCCGGCCCGGTCATAGGAGCAAACCCGCGTGAACCGGGCGACCTGTTCCTGCACGGGTTGCCATAGCGGAGACCCGCTTGTATCGGCACCCGCCTCGAGCACGACGAGAGGCGTGCCTTGACCCTTGCAATTCAGATGGATCTGTCGACCGCCAATGTCCACAAGCCTTCCAGGGGCCGGGAAATCCTTAGCAACCCGGCTGCGAGCTGCCTGTTCATAAAAGCCGCCGATCGAGACTAGAGCGACTGCAAGGATAGAGGTGGTGATGGCCACGCGCTTTACCCAACGACTAAAAGATAGACGCATAATCTTCCTCCTACTGTAAAAGTAATGTTTTCTCCTGCTTTCTCGTGAATTCTTTCATCCCTACACACTCGCGCCAGTCCAGCCGAAATGAAGTAGACTATGTTCGAGGTGAAGGAGCCGGTTACCTAATTCATGCAAGCTCTCTCCTTTCATTCATCTAGGGATACTATAAGCGTCGCATTTGAATTGAAAATGAACTGAGTGTTACAAAAAACAATCGGAGGCCGGCGACCTCCGATTGTGATGAAATCAGGTGAGATGTGGCTATGTGGTTGTTACAGGCCCTTCCTGAGCGGAAGCTTCACCGTGAAAACCGAACCTCCGCCCGGCTCTCCATCCGCCCGGATTTCCCCTTTGTGCATATCCACGATTTGTTTGACGATGGACAGACCCAGTCCGCTTCCGCTAATGGCGCGGTCACGAGCCTTGTCCGCTTTGTGGAACGGCTTAAAAATATCCATCCGCTGATCCTCCGGTATTCCGATTCCGGTGTCCGTTATGCGGACGACCGCCGACCGACCGTCGGCATAGGCGCGAATGCAAACCCTCCCGCGAACAGGAGTGAATTTAATGCCGTTGCCCAGCAAATTCGTCCATACCTGGCTAAGTTGATCTTTGTCCGCATGGACGGTTACCGGCTCCAGGTCTAATTCGACGGCGATCTCTTTACCCGACCATTGCGGCTCAAGAGCGATGACGACGTTACGTAGCTGTTCGTCAAGCTGGAAAGCCGCCGATTGGACGGGATGACGATCGTGCTGCAAGGAAGAAAGCCGCAGTAGGTTTTGGCTGATCCTGGACAACCTATCGCTTTCTTCCTCGATAATCGTCAGGTAATGCATCCGGCTTTCCTCGCTCATGCGCTTCTGCTTCAACGCCTTGGCGAAACCGGAGATGGACGTCAGCGGCGACTGGATCTCGTGCGATACGTTCGCCACGAATTCCTGCCTCATCCGGTCCAGCTTGGCAAGTTCCTGTGCCATCTCGTTAAAGCTCGCGTTAAGCTGTCCGATCTCATCCTTGCGGTTCGTCCGGAGCTGCACGTCAAAATTGCCTTGAGCCATTCGCCCGGCCGCATCTCTCAACTGAAGAAGCGGCTTCACAATGAATCGCGCGGCGACCAGAATGAGGGAACTTCCGATCAGAAAGACGGTCAACAGCTCCGTGTTGACTTCTTTGTTCGACTGCATCCACAATTCATTGCTCTTCAACATGACGAATAAGGCATAGGACTTGCCGTCAACCGAGAATGGGAGTCCGACCATCGGATACCGGCCTTCGTTCACGATGTCTCTGGTCACGCCGCCGGCTAGCACGTGACGAATCCGTTCCGCATCGGGAACGACAGGCTCCGACCTGTCTTCCAGCAACGGCTTGCCTGAGGCGTCGAATAGTTGAATCGCATAAATCGATATGCTGGAAACGTTGTTCATGAAGGGAATCAATTCCGTTCCGGCGGACGAACGGTAGGTCTGAATAATTTGCTTGCCATTCGACAACAAGCTGTTCTCCAGCGTTTGCTCAAACGGTTTCTGGAACAGCAGCGTAGACGCGATGGAAGCGATGATGAGGCTGGCAACGATGACGCCGATGAAAAGGAGGACGATACGGGTATAGAGCGAATTAATCCCGGTACACCTCCAGGCGGTAGCCGAGACCGCGCAGCGTTACAATGCGGAAATCAGACTCGTGTTCGGCGAAGCGATCGCGAAGCCGCTTGATGTGAACGTCCACGGTCCGCTCGTCTCCTTCATAATCCATCCCCCAAATTTCCCCGATCAGATGATCCCGGGTGAACAACTGCCCCGGATAACTCCCGAGCTTATAGAGCAGTTCGAATTCTTTCATCGGCAGGGTGACCTCCAGACCTCCCTTGTTCACAACCTGGTAGCTTTTGCGATCCAACTGCAGATCGCCAAGCTGGACCGTTTGGGAACAGGCGATCCGGTAACGTTTCAACAGCGCCTTGACCCGCAGCGTAAGCTCCATTGGGTCGAACGGCTTCGCGAGATAATCGTCGGTACCCAGCTTGAAGCCTTTGATCCGGTCGGCCGGCTCACCTTTTGCGGTAATCATGAGAATCGGCATGTCTCCAAGCTCGCGGAGCTTGGCGCATAAATCCCAACCGTCCATTCCCGGCATCATGATATCCAGGACGACCAGATCCGGCGAATGATTCTCGGAGTATTCCAGCGCTTCAGCGCCGTTTCCCTTCTCCACTACTTCGATCCCTTCATCTTCGAGGTAGAGCCGTACCAGTTCGCGAATGTGTGCATCATCGTCCACAACCAGCACTTTGGTCATTCGCCTTCCCCCTTTCCGCCTGTTCCGTTACATTTTACGACATTTGTTTTAACTCAATATGAACAAAAACCTCCGGCGCGACGGCAATCTCCACTGACTTCGCACCCGCAATGTTGCTAGCATATAACATAGACTAGTAGAACGTCCCAGAAGTTCCTATCCTACATATGGGATTAAGTAGTTCTGGAAGTTATGACGAATCCAAATTGTTGACAAAACAAATCTACCATTTCGGTGAGTGTACAACAACTTGACCCGACCGCCCTGGCCCTAGGGTACTAGCAACTGCTTTCCACGGCTTCTTGTTTGCAAGCTGTTGAACGAGAACGCCTAAGAGGGCCGCAACAGCCTGCCCTTCGGCAACCTGTCACAGCCCTCAAACCCGCGTCCCACGCGGCCTCTCGGCTCTTATTCTTCTCCCGTCGCGATCGGATTCCCCTCATAGCTAATCCAATCGCTCCAGCTTCTTATCCCCCCACGAACCCCTATGCTTGAATAGTTCCAAGCCGGAAAAATGGGGGTTCCGATCAGCGCGGCGGGAATGCCTCGGAGGATATGCTAATGCGCATGTGCAACGACCTCCCTTGGCTACGCTTGGGAGCAATTCAGGAGCAAGAAGCCCGTAGACGACGGGGTTGGCGAAACAGTATGGTTTGAACCAAGGCAAAGTATACTCCTGTGGCTGAACCAAGCCGGACGAAGCGCCAACAAAAGGCCAAGTGAAGCAAGGTAGCACCCGGAGGGATGGATGGGCTGGGTTGTGGTTACAAACTCATTGTTTGCAGGCTGTTGACGATTGTTTGCAGGAATGTCTCCTGGACATGGGTGATCATTGATAATTAAATATGCCGTTCTTAAACGCTTCTTCATCATTGTTCTCAATACCAAATAAAGCTTCTTGAAGCGCAAATGTGCCCCTGTAAAACCTCATTCGCGATTCAGCACTTTGAAGACCAGGGTAGAATTTGTACATCTGTTTCAAAAAATCTTCTCCGTATCCGCTTATTATGGCGGCAGCATCCACAGCAGGATCACCTACATGCGATCCGCCAAAATCAATTACGCCTGCAACTTTCGGAAGGTGATAATCGATCAATATATTTCCCACACCGAAGTCACCATGCACAAATGCTGGTTTATATTGAAAGTTCATTGTATCATTCAAAAAATCCTCGAAATGCTTCCTTATGAATACTTGACTCTCATTGCTCATATAACGAAACAGTTTCTCTTGAATACGTATGTACATGTCCTCCCAATACTTATATTGATTTTTTTGATAGTGGTGATCGACGAACTCTTCTTGTAAAGGAATACTATGCAATTCAAATAAAAATTGTGCCAGCTGGTTGGCTATCACATCTAAATCGTCATGGCCCATAGAGTGAAAAGCTTGCATGTCGAAAGTTTTTCCCGGTATCTTACGATAGCCTACAAATATCTCTCCCACGGTCTGCGATTCGAGGCTCTCATAAATAGGATTTGGTATATCAAGAGTAATGTACTTGTATATGTACTTTAATAACCGCGTTTCTTCATGTAACTCTTTAATGCCTTGTTGATATTTGGGGAAACGGAATATGAGTTCATTATTGACCTCAATGACCGTGTTGTTTTGACCGTTTTCATTGAGAATGACCGAATCGATTCGTAGGTTTGGGGATACTTCCAGAATTTTTTGAGCATAGTTCTTCAGCATAAATAGCCTCCATATGAATGGTATTCCAAACAGCGACAAACCAGGAAACATTGACCTGTACCTTGTTCGCTCGGGGTGTTTGCAAGCTGTTGACAGAAAAGCCCAAGGAGGGCTGCAACAGGTCACTAACCGGCAACCTGTCACATCCCCCAAACCCGCGTTCGACGCGGCCTCTCAGCCCTTACTCTTCTCCTGTCGCCACCGGGTTCCCCTCATAACTAATCCAATCGCTCCAGCTCCCCGCATACAACCGAACCTTATTAAAGCCCGCTTCCTGCAAGGCAATCACATTCGGCGTAGCCGTGACACCGGAGCCGCAGTAGACGATCAGCTCGCGGTCGCGGTCCAGGTCGGCGAAACGGTCGGCTTGCGCGTCTGCGTCCTTCCAGGCGCCAGACTCTCCGAGGCCGTCCTTCCAAAAGCGATTAATCGCGCCCGGGATATGGCCGGCGACCTTGTCCAGCGGTTCTACCTCGCCGCGATAGCGGGGCGCTTCGCGCGAGTCGATCAGCGTGACGCGTTCGTCGCCGAGCAACTCCCTCACCTCTGCCATCTCGACCAGCATCGTGTGCTGAACGGTAGCGAGATACTTGGACGGAATAAGCACTCTCTGCTCCGCCGATATCGGGAAGCCCGCGTTGGTCCATGCCGTAAAGCCTTCGTCCAACACGAAAACTTGCTCGTGGCCGAGATACTTCAGCAGCCACCATAAGCGTGACGCCATGGCCCCGCCCTGGTCGTCATAAACGACGACGCGCGATTCGTTGCTGATGCCGACGCGGCTTAGCGCGACGGTCAGATCGAAGATGTCCGGCAGCGGATGACGACCGCCATGGCCGTCCTCGTCAAGCGGAGCGGACAGATCCTTCTCCAGATCCAGATAGACGGCTCCCGGAATATGCGATGCTTCATATAATTCGCGGCCGGCGTCCGGTTTGCCCATCAGGAACCGGCAGTCGACGATAACGATGTCCGACTCGTACAAACGCGCCAGCAGCCATTTCAGTGATACGATATTGTTCATTGCTTCATTCCGCCTTCCAGCTTCTATCATTCATGCGTCCTATTATACCGGAAACAAGCCCGAAGGAGAAAGCGGCAACTTCACATTCTCTTTTGCCAAGATTATGCTATGATCAGTGTATATATCAGCTGGGGTACGATGCATAACCAATGCCAATGACGAACGATACGATCTGAGGTGACGCATGGAACCATCGACTATTATCGGCGCCCTCGCGCGAATGACGACGATTCCCGAGGAAGAGGAGCGGCATTTCCTCGAGCAGTTATTCTGGAAACCCGTCAAAAAAGGGCAATTCCTCCTTCATGCCGGAGACTTCTGCGAAAGCATCTACTATTGCGAAGAAGGACTTTTCCGCATGTTTTACGAGAACGAGGACGGCTCCGAGCACATCAAAAGCTTCGTGACGAACGGAAAGCTATTCACGGATTACCGCGCGTTGCTAACGGCCGAACCGGCCTTCCTGTCGATTCAAGCGCTGGAGGATTCCCGCATCGCCTTTTTTACGAAAGCCGCGATGGAGACGCTATACGAACGCCATGCCTGCTGGGAACGCTTCGGCAGGAAGCTCGCGGAGGAGCTGTTTATCGCCAAGTCGCGCAAAGAGCGGGAGCTTGTCGAACTAACCGCCGAGGAACGATACCGCTTGTTCCAGAAACAGTACCCGGATCTGGAAAGCCGCATTCCCCAATATCAGATCGCCGCCTTTCTCGCCATCAATCCCGTATCGCTCAGTCGTATTCGCGGCAAACGATAACAAGCCCACCGTCATGGAACAGGGAACAGGAAACACGAAACAAGAGACACATGAAACACGAAATAAGCTGCATCGGCGGTTCCCTTTGTACTAACCCGCGGATGCAGCTTATTTGTATAATGGCTGTTGCAGACAGAACTCCAGCCCTTATTCCTTAATACTCGTCTTTAGCACCTCGTCCACGACCAGAAGGTTGCTGATTGGACCGTTGCCGGGCACCAGATATCTAATGCTGAGAAAAACGTAAAACGTTTCTCACTCCCATCGCGTCAACACGATCGGGCCGCCCTTCGTAATCGCGACGGTATGCTCGAACTGCGCCGCCCAAGCACCGTCGATCGTTCGGGCCGCCCAGCCGTTGCGGGCGTAGAACACGTCGGGCTTGCCGGACGTAATGATCGGTTCGATCGTAATAACCATGCCTTCCTCCAGCTTGACTCCTTGTCCCGGAGGGCCTTGATAGGCGACCTCGGGGTATTCGTGTATATCCCGTCCAATGCCATGACCGAAGAACATCGGTATGACATGGCAGCCCTCCCGCACCGCGCGCTTTTGGACCGCGTGACCGATATCGCCGATGTAATTGCCGGGAAGCGCCTGCTTGATGCCGTCTTGCATCGCTTGCTTGGCTACGCGAAGCAGCCGCTCCGTGGCGGCCGTGGATTTGCCGACGATGTACGTCCAGGCGGAGTCGGCCTTCCAGCCGTTTAGGTCGGCCACCATATCTATCGTGACGATATCGCCGGATTCCAGCGGTTCCGCGTCGGGAAAGCCGTGGCACGCGACATCGTTGACGGATGCACAGGTTGCGTACGGATAACCTTTAAATCCTTTCTGCGCCGGCACGGCTCCCCGCTCGATCATAAACCGCTCTACGAACCGATCGATCTCCAGCGTCGTCACTCCCGGCGCGAGGCGCTTCGACAACGCCTTGTGGCACGCCGCCACGATCCGTCCGGCCATGCGGATTCCTCTAATGTGCTCCTTCGTCTTTAATTCCACCGCCATCCGCGCTGCCTCCTTCAATACATGAAATAGGGGTAAAGGACCGTATATGCTTACCCTATTCCGGCATTCGGGAACTCATTCCGCCTGGCGGCAACGGAGTTGTGAATTTCCGTACAATCCGCTTGCGCTATAACGGCCGCTGATGCAGCTGGCGGTATTCTCCGGGCGTCATGCCTATCTTCTTCTTAAATACTTGAAAGAAGGTACTTTCGTTCGTATAACCTACGCTCTTCATAATCTCCGCCACGCTCAGCTGCCCTTCTTCCAAATACTTAAGCGCGTGCTTCAAGCGAGTGTCCGTCAGAAATTCGGCAACCGTTCCGGTTTCTCTCGATCGGAAATATCTGCCCAGATACCTGGGAGACAACTCCAGCTCATCGGCGATGACCTGCAGGCACATATTGGGATCGCCGTAACCGTTCTCGATCATTTCTTTGACCGCTTCGACCAGATACTCTCTGCGGTCCGGCCGTTCCTGGATGCGCTGCTCGTAGAACTCTGCCAGCATTTCCCCAATCAGCAAACGCGCCTCCACAAACGTTTCCTGCTCCAGAATCCGGCGCGTGTACGTCTGAACGCTGACAAGGCAGCTCTGATAGCGGATGGGATCGCTCGCTCGCATCTCTTGCTTGATAAGCGCAAGCACGTGCAGAAGAGCGTCGTCTAGACTGTCGCAATGCAGCCTGCCCAACTGCTCGAACACGCCGTCTAGCGCCGCCCCCCATCGTTCTTCCCGCCCTTCCCGGAGAGCGGCGGCCAGCTCCGCTTCCACTCCGGCCTGCAGCATTCCCTCTTCGGGCAAGCGGCTTCTGTTCTCGTCGAATTGCGGCGTAATGAGGCTCATCGGCCCTTCCGACATCCGGTACAAGGACAGTCGCTTCACCCTGGCATAATGATCCGATACCTGGCGGTAACCGGCAATCGTATCGGAGATAACGGCCGTCAACGATAGCCGGTAATAGCCGTCGAGCAGATTTTGAATACGGCGTATTCGCTCCGCCAAGCGCTCCGACATCGCCGCGGATTGACCGGCATCCTCGATCGGAACAAGCACGGCGAATTCGTCGCCGAGCATATCCGTCGTCTGAGTCCCCGGCATATCTGCCATCACGTCGGAAGCGATATTTACGATCGCGAACCGGAGCAGCTTCTGCTCCGCCTCGTCCCTTAGCGTTCTGAAGTCCGCGTACCGGTCCAGCTTGAACAGACCTAGCAGATAAGACTGGGCAGACTGCCCCTGCAGCAAATATTCGCCAAATTGCTGCTCCGTAATCGCGGCGCTGTCCGTGATCCACAAGCGCTGCAAATACTGCCTCATGACCTGTTTGCCGGATTGCTTGGAATCCCGCAGCTTCTCCATGCTTCTCGACAATTGATCGTAGGCCGATGAGATGAACAGCCATTCGTCCTTCTCATCCTGTCTGCCAGCGTCGCCATGCCGCTTTCGGAATTTGCTGACCAGGTTGTACATCGGGCGGTACAACCGGATAGACAGCCATAACGATACCAGAAAGGACATGACCGTCAGGATGAACAGCGCAAGGAAGGAGAACAGGCCGATGCGGTTGACGCTCGCGAACACTTCCTCATAAGGCTGGATGCTGACCATGCGCCAGTTGCTGACGCCGGATCGCAGATACGTGACCATCTGCTTGCCTTCTCCGCCCTTAATGACGAAGCTTCCCGATTCCGGCGAGTCCGTCAATTCGTCTGCGATCAAGCTCCGAGTCGACTCGTCCAGCTGCGGCATATCGATGGAATCGATGATCCGGCCGCGTTCGCTGAACAAGAAGATGCGTCCCAGCGTGTTCCCGGCATGATTGTTAATAGCCTTAACGTTGTCGAATAACCAATCCGGCTTGACCGTAAGGACGAGCATGCTTTCGCGGCCGTTATAGCTGCCCGTTGCGGCGTACATCGTATAAACAAACACCCGCTGCTGATCCGGTTTGTCCAGATCGGCCGGCACCATCGTGAACTTCGGATAGGATGCCGGATTCCGAATCACGTCGGCCAGCACGGGCTCCTTGTTGTCGCCGCATAGGACCGGAGCGGTCGGCGAGGTGGAGTAGGAGCAACCGTTGAAGGCGTTATACACCACGATGGAATCCAGGAACAGATTGGAGTTCAACGTCGAATCGAGCCTGGCCAGCTTATTATAGAGCTGGAAGATATCCTGGTCCCTCGTGTTCATCAGCGAGACGATATCCCGGTCGTTGAAGGTGGACACGGCGAGATTTTTGATGAAATCGTTCAGATGATCGATGTTGTAATTGACCTGCTCCAGCACTTTCCGGTTCGCTTCTTCCTGCAGATCGGCGGTGAACATGCGCGAATACATAAAGATGCCCGCGCAGAACAAGGCCATAAATCCGCCTACCAGCACGAAATTAGTCAGTAAAAGCTGTGTAAAAAATCTGCCGGAACGATATCCGCCAAAGCCTGTCTTCATCGTCATCCCCCTAAGCCGCTTTCTATCGGTCTGCCCCAGTCAATAGCCCGTTTGCGAGCAGCCATGCCGCCGGATTATGGCGAACGCGGCCATCCAGCTCCAATTGGCTGATCCACGCTTGTCCTCTTCCGATTTCGCGGCCTGCTACCGCCAATGCCGGGGCCCATTCCCCTTCGTCGTTGCGATTGCCGCTCGTTAATACCGGCTGCCAGCCCTCTGCCGTAAAAGTCGTGCCCAGCAAAGGGACAATCCGTTCTTCACGTTCATGATACCATAGGCGGAAATCCTCCGTCCCGGCAAAGTCGACCAGCGGATGCCCCGTATCCCTGGAGACGAAATGGACCGGCATCATGCCGCATGGCCGCACGTCGACCGTATCGCCGAGCAGGTCCCATCGACCCGGGGGAAGCTCCAGAAAGAGCAAGGTCGCGCCCGCTTCCGCAAGACTGCGCACCTCGACCTTCCGCTCCTGATAGGCCTCGATGCTCCGGATGCAGATGACGTCTCCGGCACCCGCTTCTTCCAATTCTATCGGCACGACCGCCCCCAGCTCGCGCATCCAATCCGGCAACTTGCCGCCAGCGTTGTCCACTACGGCCACCCGGCGACCCTCGTTGTCTCGATTGTCTTTGTACCCTGCCGCAGCATCGGCTCTTCCTCTCTCCTTAGGCCATAGAGCCGCTTCGAGCGTCGTTTCGTGCAGCGGCTCTCCCGATGCGTCCGCGAGCTGAAGCCGGAGCACCGCCGTCGTTCGTTCGGAGACATGAAGGGGCGGCGTCTCGATATAGCCTTGGAATCGGCTGTCGCATAACGGAATATCGGCTTCGTGGGAGCCGCAGGCCAACACCTCTCCTCCCGCTTCCAATCGATAACGCAGCCTGGCGCCGGGATAATCCAGCTGCGTATCGTTGCAGATCCAGGCTTCGACCTTCATGCCTTCGTCGCTCCAGTAAGCGAATCGGTCGGACCGCAGCTGCACCGCAAGCGGTGACAATGCCTCTCGGTAAGCGAAGTAAGCTGGCTTGGGTCGCCTGTTCACGTCCATGATCGTCTTCATCCAGCCGGAAGGGAAGGCGTCGATGAACAGATGGATGGCGAACGTGTTCATGCGGCTGTCCCGCCGGAACGCTTCCGTCATGATTCGCGTCGCCCATGCCTGATAACGGTGACTCGCCGCAACCCAATGCTCAAGCCCCTTAGGCGTTTCATAGAAAAAATAATGGAACCGACCCGTCTGCGCGCCGATAATGGCGTTCGGCGACCAACGCTCTTCCTTCCCGCTTGCCGGAAGCCAATCGGGAGGGTAATGGGCGGTCATGACTTCCGCATAGTCGAGCCCTTCCGCGCCGAATTCGCCGCAACCGTAATGCCAGCCCTCCTTGACGGGCAGCCACCCGCCTTTATGAAGCAAACCGATGTCCATCCCATGGCCATTGTACCAGCACGAGTAACAGTGGTAATCCGGCAGACTGCTGGAAGGCGGATCGTAATCCCCGTCGACATGTTTGATGACGCGATCGGGATTATGCAGCTTGACGGCGATATCGGCGGCATCGAAGAAACGCTCCAGCTCTTGTCGGTCCAGATGCCGGTGGGGCTTGTTGGCGGCGTTCGGGAACGGCTCGTTGATATACGACACCAGAATGTTGCAGGGATGCGAGCGGATGAGACGCTCCATCTCCTCGGCCTGACGGACCGCCTCGACGAACTTGTTCCGGCGCAGCACGCCGAACAACGGCAGATCGGTCTGCGTCATAAGGCCGAGCCTGTCGCAATAGTCGTAGACCTCCTCCTGCACCGGCCGCTGGGTTAGACGCAGAAAGTTCATATTGGCGAGCTTCGCCAGCAGCAGGTCCTCCAGCAGCTGCTCCCAATCCTCCTTCATCACGCATTGCTGCTCGTGCCCCATCGTATTCGCGCCGCGCAGCCGGATCTCCCGATCGTTCAGATAAAACTTGCCTTTCGGCTCCGACTCCATATCCTGCCGGAAAGAACGCATGCCAAACGTTCGGCTCCCCGTATCCCGCACATCTCCGCGATCGTCCAGCAGCTTCGCCTGCAATTGATAGAGCCACGGGGTGTCCGGCTCCCACAGCCTCGGCTGCTTCAGCTGCAGCGGCACTTTGAAGTAATTGACGCCTTTCGCGACCAATAGCTTGATAGGCTGGCGGTAGGTGCCGTCCCCCTTGACCTTCGCCTCCGTAAAGGTATCGCCCAGTCCCACCTCGACCACGCTTTCGGGCTGCCAGGAATG
Source organism: Paenibacillus sp. MY03 (assembly GCF_002165585.1). Taxonomy (NCBI): domain Bacteria; kingdom Bacillati; phylum Bacillota; class Bacilli; order Caryophanales; family Paenibacillaceae; genus Paenibacillus; species Paenibacillus sp. MY03. The sequence continues at coordinate 117,423 of NZ_MXQD01000034.1, forward strand.
CCAGGCCACGGTCTCCTCCATGAAGTTGTACCCGTGCACGGCCAGCTCCAGCCTTATGTTCAGTGCGGCTCTATCCCTGCTGAATACCTCGATCCAGGCTTCCGCACTCTCCTGCTCCGGCATCGGCCGCACGAAGATGTCGCCGATATGGACGGTTTGACGCGCCTCCACGTAGACGTCCTGATAGATGCCCATCCCGGGCGGACAATGATGCCAGCCGTACTGCGGATCGTCATAGCCGGGACCGGTCGCGGCATACAGCTTGTCGCCCTCGAATCGCTCCCCCGGCGCCTCTTCCGTCTCGCTGCTGCCAAACGTAAAGTCATTCTCCACCTGCACGACAAGCACATTGGCGCCGAGTCGGACATGATCGGTACAGTCGAATTCGAAGGGAGCGAAGAACCCTTCATGACTGCCAAGGCAGGTGCCGTTGACGAATACCAACGCTTTATAATCCACGCCTTTGAACCGAACGAAGATCGATCCGATCTCGAGTTCCGACTGCGTGATTTCAAAGGTCGTCCTGTAATAGACAACGGCTTGGCCAAGGGGACCGCCGTAATGCGGGATTTGGACTTCTTCCCAGTCGCCATGGCCATCAAGCACGCGCTGGAACGCCTCTCTGTCCTCCCTTGCCTGCCGGCGATACAGGAAGTTCTTCAGCTTCTTTCGCCGCTTCAATGGAGCGAGCTCCGGCGCCAAGCTTCTCATGTATGGCGCGTAACGTTCCTTCATCTCGTCGAGCGCTTGGCGAAGCCCCAGTTCGTCTTCCACCTTCGCCATGACGGCCCAGTTTCCCGAACTATCGCCGCTAGCCTCTTTTACAGCCGATAGCTCTATATCGGGCAGCTTCGGTGGAAGGACGGGGGCCAGCTCGCCGCCCCTGCCCTCGATGCGCCTCGTGCCGATATCGGCGAACACGTCTCCGCCTCCGCCGCACTGTGCGGCGTAGGATAATCCCTTGTCAGCAGGTTGTTCTGCCATTTCTACCACTCCCGTATCTCTGTCTACTGTCCGATTGTCAGCATTCTAGCAAGAGCCGCCGCCGCTTGCGCCCGCGTGACCGCCTTAAGCGGCTGGAATCGCTCATTGCCCGTTCCCTGCATAATGCCCGCCTCCGTCAATTGCCGTACGGCTTCGAGCGCCCACTCGCTAATCTGGCCGCTGTCCGCATAGGCGTTTCCTACAGTCGCGGTCCCGAACGTCATGCCGGCATAACGGCGCGCGCGATCCAGCATGACCGCCATTTGTTCGCGGGTAACGACTTCTTGCGGATGCACGGCTCCGTCGTAGCCGTTCATAATTCCCGCCGCATGAAGCGCCGCGATCTCGCGCGCATACCAGGCATTCGCCTCAACATCCGAGAAAACGCCGATTTCGTTGGACTTCGGAAGGCTCAGCATTCGAGCCAGCAGCGCCGCGAATTCCGCCCTCGTAATCGTCCGTTCCGGCTCGAAGCGTTCATTCGCCGTACCCCGCATGTAATCGCGCAACCCCAGCTCAGCGATAAGCTCATAAGCCCAGTGCTTTTTCGGAACATCCGCGTATTCGCGTTCATAGAGGAATACGGCCGCCTCTACCCCCGTATGAGCGATATACGACGTTTCGCCGTCAAGCTCCAGTCCGCCTTCGGCGTAACGCCATTCCTTCGCTATTTCGTCGTAAGCGAACAAGGCGATCCGTTTGCCGCTTGCTTGAAGATCATCGTCCAGATCGAGAAAAACCTTGGCCGACAACCCGACGGCCTGGCCGGTCTTTGCGGTTCGGACAGTCAACTTGGCCGCATCGGCAACCACGCTAAATCCGCTTCGTCCGAACAAGGCCGGCGCGGTCTCCCATTCGATGACGAGATCGCCGTCCGCAAGCGCTTGGCCTAGCTGCTCAGCCGTCAACAGAATGCGGAATCCCTTCCCTTCGAACTCGAGCTCCCTGCCGAATTCCAGCAGTTCCTCACGTATGGCTGCCGGAACTTCAATCCGGTGCCGGTTGACCGATACTCCGTCGGCGAATCGTAATTCCACGGGCCCGGATTGGCCATTGCGCAGCTCGCGAACCAGCGGCTCCGCATAAATTCGAATGACGGACCTTCCATCGTGCAAAAGGCTTTCATAGGTGCGCTCACCATCCGGTTCCTCGCCTCCGTTGCCGCCAATCCCGGTACCGCCAGTGCCTCCGTCGCCATTGCCTCCGTCGCCATTGCCTCCTGTGCCTTCGCCGCCATTGCCGCCTGTTTCGCCTTCGCCCGTCTCCTCCTCTTCCGGCGCGAATTGGAATTTCTTTAGATTGGCTACCCCGAAGCCGCCTTTAAACACCAGGTAGACGTTATGGATGCCCTGCACGTCCACTGTTATTGCCGTCTGCTGCACTACGAAGTTGGTAAAGGCGCCCGTGGAAGCGACCGTCAGTTTGCCGAGCAGCGGACCGTCCGCCGCATGCAGCCTTACTTCGATATCTTTGCCTGCCTGCGCCTCCGCTACGGCCACGTCCGCTATGAAGGCGGTTGCTCCCCGATTGAATTCCACGTTGTTGTACCGCACCCAATCGTTGTTGTCCAGACTTCCGATGGAGTCGTTGGCCGCGATGACCGTAACGCCCGACATCTCGTCAAAGCCGGTCGCCGCAATACTCGTATAAGCCGAACGAACAACCGCGTTGCCGTCGGGTACTACCGTAAAGACTTCCGTCTCGCGTTCCGCGGAGCCGTATTTGGCCGCAATCGTAATATAATAGGTCGTGTCGTTGGTCAGCCCCGTCAAGGTATGGTAGGTCTGTCCCGCCGGCAGCTCCGTCTCCACGTCGGGATTTCCCGGCAACGTGCCGTATCGGATTACATAGCCCGTTACGCCTTCATGTCCCGTCCAAGACAGCGACACCGCGCCGTCCCGCGGAGTGAAGTCGCCGACCAGCGGCGCCTTGAGCTCCAGCTCGGAGCGCGAAAGCGACACGTCCGAGAAGACCGCTTCCGCATATTCCGAAGGCGTTCGGGAAGACACCGCGAGCCCCGCCAGCATCTCTTCGGGCATATCCAGAATCAGCTGCTGCATTTGCACCCACTCGCCGTTGCTCATGTAGTAGCTTGTAAACACCTTGTTTTCCCTGGTGACCTTGAGCTTGGTCGGCATCGGTACTGGAGATATATTTTTGTAGGTAGTGAGTCCCCCGTTCGACATGCGCACGGTCGTGAACACCTCGCCGTTCGGCTTCATCCGCAGATAGAAGTTGGCGGCGTCCTGTGTGTCGCGCGAACGGAACATGATGCCCGCCATCGTATTGCTGTCCGTATTCGTCAGCGACTGCAAAGTCGCCTCCATCGCGATCTTCTCTTCGTTCGCGTTCTGGACCCATTGCGAGATATAACCGAATTCGTCGCTCGTGCCCCATACGTCCGCGCCGACTGCGCGAAGCGTATAATCGCCGCGTTCATAGGAGGCATAATTAGGCTGGGTGCCGTAATTCCGAAGCTCCCACGGCGAAGCCAGGCTATCCCACTTCGGAATGCTAATCCGGTAGTCGTCGACATCCACGTCCGCGTTCCAAATTTGCAGCCCTGCGGATCCTGCAGCCAGCGGGCTTGCATCCTCGTATTCGATGAGCAGCTCGTCATTGACGTACCCCCTTACGTATCCCGGGCTGACCGAAAGCCGGAACGTATACCATTCTCCTGGTACGAGGGTGAAGTCCGTCTCTTGCACCATGCCGCCAGCCGCCCGCTTCTCGAGCTGAAGCTTGCCGGTATTGCGGTACATCAGCTGATACCGCGTTCCGGCCCCGACGGAATTGGAATCATTGCCGATCAGAAACACCATCTGCGCCGAAGCGTTGCTTCCCAGCCAGTTGTTCACTCTCAGCCTGGATTCGATCGAATAATGCGTGCGGCCCAGCTCGCGCTTCTGATTGCCGAACGTGCCGTTGAAATGCAGCAGCTTGCCGTCTTCGTCATTCGTCAACTGCCAGGTACCGGGACTGGACGAGCTTTCCTGTACCCAGCCGGGCTGCAGCTCGTCTTCGAAGAGATCCTCGAACAACACGGCCGTTCCGCCATAGACGACCGCCAGCGGGGAAGGCCCGCCGGATCCCAGACGATTGACGGCTTCGACGTAATAATAATAGTCGTGCAAGGCGCTAGCGTCGGTGTCGACATAGCTCAGCTCATTCGCCAGCACGGCGATCCGCTCGAATGCCGCATCGGGATGGGAGCCCCGATACACATGGTATTCTGTGGCCATGTCAACCCGGTTCCAAGCGAGATGCACTTGATCCAGGCGGGTAAACGTCAGATTTGGCGCATTCGGCACCCGGTCCGTCACCCGGCTGTCGAACGTCATGACGCCATTGCTATTGGCCAGCTCTGCCGGACGCGAACGCGAGGCGCTATAAGCGATTACCTTCCAATAGTAGGTTTCGTCGTAAGTAAGCACGCCTTCCAAGGCAAGCCGTGACTTCTCCGTGACCGTGTCCGACACGATATCGGCGAACTGATCGTCCTTTGCGACGAGAAGACGGTACTGTACCGCGCCCTCGGAAGGCTCCCAACGGAACTGTACGTTTAACGGATCCACGTCTTGTGCATCATCAACCGGCGCGCTGGCATAGAACGTCCCCAATGACGCGTTCCAATTTCGGTATTCATCGTCGTACAGACCGATCGACGCAAACGGAATCGGCTCGAATCCGGGAATTTGCGTATAGACCTCCGAACCTGGCAGCAGCTCGAAGTTCATCGCGTCCGCGTCGACAAAGCCGGGATCCGCGTTCGTGATCCAGTTTCCTTCTGCCGTCATGGGGCCATTGCGGTATAAAGCGCCGTCCACGACGACATTGTCCTCCATGACGTTGCTGTTTAGCGGCAGCTCCACGGGCACGCCGTTGCCGTCATAATAACCCGAGAGCACGGGATATTTGCTGGCGTAGGGCTCTTGCTTAATGTTAACGCTGCCTAGCAGCCGATTGCGTTGAATCGGTTCGTTAAGGAATTCCTTCCACCGCGCAGACGTCCAAAGCGTGGCCTGGATGGCATGCGGAATATCGATCGAAATATTGTTGCGGAATACGTTATGATGGCCGCCGTGAATATGCATATTGGCATTGCTGCCCGCCTTGTAGAAAACGTTGCCGTGAATCAACTGCCCGCTTGCCCCATCATCCAGGAAGACGGCTTGGGAGGCATGGTCGCTGCCCAGGTGATGGAAGAAGTTATAGCGAATGACGTTGCCCTGCTCGCTGGCGTTGCGTCCCATATAGATGGAACCCATATCGTCCGCTTCGCGCAGCACGTGATGAATTTCGTTTTTCTCAATCACATGATCGTTGCCGTTCAAATAAATCGCCATATGCGGCGAGTTGTAAATCTCGTTATTCGCCGCGACATTGCCCACGCCAGTCAGCCAGATGCCCGGTCTGTAACCTTCGTCGCGACGGTTGAAATCGCTGATCTTGTTGTTCCGTACCTGCACGTTGCCTGGCGTCAGCGTTACCCGATTACCCGCGCCAACGTAGATGCCGCCCGCTCCCGTTCCTGTCACCTCGTTGCCGGCAATAACGTGGTTGACGCCGCCAAGCCGGTCCCAATCCTGATTCAGATAGATATGTCCCTGAATATTGCCCACCACGCGGGACTCCGGCACGCCACTAAATTCGTGAACGGTATAACCCGGTCCCGGCACGCCTTGACCGACGGAGATCGCCACGGTTCCGAGATTACGGAACGTATTGCCGGCAATCGTATTGCCGTCGCCGCCCTCCATGTAGATTCCCATATCCCGGCTGTTTTCGAAGATAAAGCCTTGTATCGTAATAAACGAAGCATCCTCGATGGCGGCAAGCGGCTCCTCCAGCATGGATGCCTGTATGCGTGCCCCGCTTAACGAAACGTTGGGGTACAAATACAACGTGCTGCTGTCGTAGTCCAGGAAATATTCGCCCGGCTCGTCGATCTCCTCTAGCAGGTTATAGGCGTAATAGGTTTTCCAAGCGGCGCTGGCGGTCGACAAGCCGTACAAATGGGCGTCTGCAAGCTTGATCGTGCGGGCCGCCGTGTCGATCTCCTCCACCCGGATATTGTCTTCCGCGAAGCCGTAGCCGAAGTATCCGTGCAGCATAAGCTGCGTCGCCCCGGTCCAGCGGTCGGCGCGGTCGTAATCGTATTTGAACTTGCCTCCCCGATTGCCGTTGTCGTTCTGCCGCGGAATCGAGCCGGTATCCAGCACCTGTCCGAGCGGCAGGTAACCTTCGTTGGGCCAACGGGCCAGATGCATGGCCTGCTCGTTTACGAACAGCTCCATAGGCGCGGACACAACGTCGTGCAGATAGCCGTGTCTGCGATATTCACCCAGATCGGTTATTCCTTCCGCACCCAGATCGATCTGCAGCACATGCGCTCTGCCCTCCTCCGGAATGCGGGCCAGCGTCGCCGGATCGCTTACCGGCGAGAACGCGGTTCCGTCCAGTTGGATGCCTCCGCTGATGCGCACCTCTTCTCCGGGGTACGCGGCATAGACGATCGGCTTCGATGCCGTGCCGGAATCCTCCTCCAGCAATTCGAAGGTGGACGTTAGCCGATATTCCCCTTCCCTTACATAGACGGCAACGCCCCCTTCGGGAAGTCCAGCGCCAGCCTTCAGTTGACGGATGCGGTCTCTCGCTTCCTCAAGCGTCGCAAGCGGATTCGTGAGCGTGCCGTCGTTCTCGTCGTCCCCGGCCAGACTGACGTACAGCTCCGCTCCGGGAGAACTTTCTTCGGCCGACACCGTCGCATCCTTGCGGTATACCGTCTCCAGTACAACCTGCAGGGCGAGCAGAATAGCGAGCAACAACGCTGCTTTGGATTTCATTATTTTTCCTCCTTTTTCATGGACACTGCAATGATAACGCTTTCTTCAATTCCCCTAATAAAAGGGCCGGCGAGGCGGCGTTCCATGCCGCCGTCCCCGTCCCTTCAACGCTGCCTTTTATTGCACGGACGCTTTCCACTCATCCAATTGACGCTGCGCTTCTTCAATGACTCTGTCGATGCCGGCCTGCTTGAGCTTGCCTTGGAATTCTTCCAAAATGCGGTCGGCAGCGACCGTGCCGGTATTAAGACCGGGTCCGTATTCGTCGATGACGGTCGTTACGTTCGCGATCTCCGCGCTGACGCTCTCCGTTACGAATTTAAAGCCGATAATGGGCGACGGCGTAGCGGACTCGTTAAGCTCCTTCGTCTCTTTGGCGACATTAGGATCCTTGCCCGCCAGCGTATAGCCGTTGAAGACGTTTCCGAATACCCAATCCGAGGCGGTGTACGTGCTGTCGGGAACAAGCTCCACGCTGCCGTCGGACTTCTTGTTGTAATGGGTTCCCTCGATGCCGAACGCAAGCAGATTAAACAGCTCCGGGTCCGTATTTACCAAATTGATAAGCATCATCGCCCGCTCGGGGTTGCCGGAATGCACGGGAATGGCCTGCAGCGTCGTAATGATGGTGTTCGTGCCCACGTAGGCGTCCGTCGTAAATGCGTATTGCATATCCTTGCCGCCTTGCGCCGCCTTGGCTTCCGCTTCGCCGCCGGGTTTCAGCACGTTATGGAAGCCGCCTACGGCTTGGCCTGCCTTCTGATAGTCGCCGATCGACTTGAGCGTCGCCGCGTCTTCGTTGATGTATCCCTTCTCGTAGAAGTCTCTCATCGTATCCAGATACTGACGGTACTCTTCTGTCTCGTACATATTGACGATCTTGTCCGGATTGTCCAGATAGATGACCGCGATATTGGCAAGCACGCTCTCAAGGCCGTACGTGCGGTTCATGTAGCTGAACATCCCTTGGCGGCCTACCGCGAACGGGATCAAGTCGGGATGCTTCTGCTTGACCTGCTCCAGCAGCGGCGCAAGGTCAGCCAATTGTTTCATCTCCGGTTCAGGCTTGTATAGATCATAGAATTCCTTCTGCAGGACGAAGCCCTCGCGGTTCGTAACCGTCTGGTAATTCGGCACGCCGTAGATTTGGCCGTCGATCCGGGTGGCTTCCCATACGAAGTCGGGCATGCTCGCCTTCACGTCCGGAGCATAGCGGTCGATTAATTCGTCCAGCGGAATAAACGCGCCTTTGCTTTGATTCTGGACGTAGTTGAAGTTCCAGTTGGATGTCCAGACGATATCGGCTTTTTCGCCGGAGGCAATGACCGTATTCATCTTCTGCGTATAATCGCCAAAGGCCAGCGGCATCAGCTTGACGGTTGCGTTGATTTTCGGCTCGATGAGCTCGTTGACCTTACTCTCCACGCTCTTTAGATCGGATGGTATCGCAGGCTGCGGATAATACCAGACCAGCTCTACCTTGGACAGTTCTTCGGCAGGTTCTTTCTCTTCACCGTTCTGAGCCGTCCCCGTGTTGCCCGGCGCGGGATCGCTGCCGCCGTTTTTGCCGTTGCCTCCGCTGCATGCGGACAGCACTAGCGCAAGACAGAGTACGACTAGCAGCATGATGTTTTTCTTCGGATACATGATTGCTCCTCCTTTGATGAAACCCCTTAATTGTATTATATCAACTCGAAGGACAAGGTCCTTCAAGAATGACATCTCTTGGCGGCGGCGAGTGCGCCGTACGATCGTCGCAGAGCTAACGTTAGCTTTTGACCGAGCCGACCGTAAGTCCCGCCACGAAGTAACGTTGGAACATGGGGAATACGAACATCATCGGTCCCGCGGCAAGCACGGCCATCGCCATGCGGGTGGACAAGCTCGGGAATTTCGCCATGGTCAGGTTCACATTGACCAGATCCATGTTGGCCGATATAAATTCGATCGTGTCCATGATGCGGTAGAGCAGCAATTGCAGCGGCACGAGCTTCTGTTCGTCGATAAACAGCAGCCCCAGCCACCAGTCGTTCCAGTAGGCAAAAGAGATGAACAGGCCTACCGTCGCAAGCGCCGGCGTAGAGAGCGGCAAGACGATGCGGAGAAATATGCGCCATTCGCTCGCCCCGTCGATCTTGGCGGAATCAAAGATTTCGACCGGCAGCTTCTCCAGGAACCCTTTCATGATGAGCAGGTAGAACGGGCTGACCAGATAGGGCACGATCAGCGCGGCGAGCGTATCCTTTAGATTCAGATATTGCGTCACCAGGATATAAAATGGTACCAGACCGCCGTTGAACAGCATCGTGAACACGATGAACAACAGGGTGGGACGGCGATAGCGGTAATCTCTGCGCGATACGGCGTAGGCGGCCATCGACGTCATCAGCAAAGCGCATGCCGTTCCGATGATCGTTACTCCGATCGTCACCTGGTACGCCTGCAGCAGCTGCAGCGGGTTGCGGAGCACGATCTCGTAAGCGAATGTATCCCACTGCGCCGGGATGAACCGGTATCCATTATGGAGCAGCGACTCCTCGCTCGACAGGGAGATGGCGACCACCAGCAGAAGCGGCGCGAGAATGGCGGCGGATAAGACCGCGAAGAAAAGATTGATCACGATTGGCGCCGCCTTCGGTTTCCGGGTTGTCATTTGTCGCTCCTCCTTACCATAAGGCGTTGTCCGAGTTGATTTTTTTTATAATGTAGTTGGTGGTCAGCACCAGCGCGAAGCCGACGACGGACTGGTACAGCCCTACCGCGGTCGACATGCCGATATCCCCCACCACCCGCAGCGACCGGTATACGTACGTATCGATGACGTCCGTCGCGCCGTACAGAAATCCGACATCGTTGGGAATAAAGTAGAACAGTCCGAAGTCCGCCCTGAAAATATTGCCGACCGCCACGATGAACAGAATGACGACCAGCGGCGTCAGCAGCGGAATCGTAATATGGCGGATCATCTGCATCTTGCCCGCTCCGTCGATCCGAGCCGCTTCGTAATAACTGGAGTCGATCCCCAATATGCCCGCATAGTAGATCAGCGTGGAGAACCCCACCGACTTCCATAAGTAGACGAGAATGATGATGACCGGCCAGTATGCCGAGGTCTCGTACCATCGCACGGGATCTTGCCCAAAGAACGTCAACAGCTGGTTGAGGAATCCGCTCTTGTGATCCAGAAATCCCATCGTCACGTAGCTGACCACGACCCAGGATAAGAAGTAAGGCAGAAACATGACCGTCTGGTGGATCTTCAGCCATCGTCGCCCGATCTCGTTCATCATAATGGCAAAAGCGATCGCGATGACGGTGCCCAACACGATAAAAGCGCCGTTGTACAGAATGGTGTTTCTCGTAATCCGAAAGGCCGTATCCGACTGGAAGAAGAAACGGAAGTTATCCCAGCCTACCCAGTCGCTGCCCCACAAGCCTTTGGCGAAGTTGTACTTCTTGAAGGCGATAATCAGGCCTACTAGGGGCAAATAATTAAAGATCAGTTTAAACGTCACGGCGGGCAGCGCCAGCATGAACAGCTCCCTGTTTCTCCGTCCGTGCTTCCACTCCGCTCGGGCCCATGATAGTATTCGCATTGCCGTCCGACTCCTTTTCTGCTTGCTCGACTCATGCCGCCTGCCGGTTGCATATTCCCATTATGTCAGCCGACATGGGCGTTGTTTACTGTAAATCGGGCACTTTGGACTGTCGTTTGGGACGACTATGAATTCGGACTATGCTCCGGGACGCCGTCCGATACGGCATTTGTGCCTCTAAAGAAAAAAACCACCCCTGAAGGGGTGATGACGGGTGACGGGTTGTCTAAGTTATATGCATGCGTTAAGCTGCTCGCCATCGCCATTCTAACGGACATCAGCGACGCTAATGCTCGGCATTTATGCTTTTCAGAATCGTAACGGACATTACGGCCTCTATTTGCGCCAATCCTGCCTGATTTCGCACCATTCGGTTATGCGAAGTAGCGTCCCCCTTGTCCGTTAAAACGTGACTCTAACGAAAATGCGAACAATAGAGCTTCTGGTGTCCGTTAGCCCCGTTAACCGCTCCACATTCATAGGCGCTCCATCGACATCCGTATCGCATTCTCGCGTGAAACATCCTATTTACAATAAAAATCAACAACAACAAATCAACAACAAAAAAGCTTCCCCCTAAGGAGAAAGCTCTTTGAACACAAACTATTATTTATCCAGCTTCCTGACTGTCCTGTCGAAGCCGCTGCTCCGGCCATTATTTGTCAGCTACCCGACTGTCCTTTCGAAGCCGCTGCACTAGCCATTACTTATCCAACGCCTCAACCACCGTGTCAATGCCGTAGCTTTGGCCAATGGGTCCGTAGCCCATGCCGAGCGTACCGTTGAAGCCGTACACTTGACCGTTCTTGACGGCCTTCAGACCTTTCCATACTTCGGTTTTCTCCCATTCGTCGGAGACGGCAGCCATGTCCGGATTGTCATAGTTGAAGTACCCCAGGAAAAGATGGTCCGGGTTCCGCGCGGCCAATCCTTCCAGCGACATCTCGGCGCCGGCTGTCATAATGGGATCCTCCGGCGCTTTAAGCCCGATCCCCTTATCGTAATAAGGAGTCAGCGTCTGAGTGCCGCCCAGGTAGGCTACCGTATCGCGGATTTGCAGGAAGGCGACTCCGCCTTCTACGTCTGCCAGCTTCTCCTTGGCGTCCTTGATCTTGTTCTCGAAGCCGGCGATAAAGTCCGATGCCACCGTTTCTTGACCAAGCATTTCACCCAACTTCGTCACGAGCGCCGGCCAGTTGGTCCATACGTCCGTCTGCGCTTCGTCGATGACGACGGTCGTCGCGATTTTCTCCAACTGCTCCGTTACTTCGGCGTTGACCGCGTTGCCCGCGATGATGAGATCCGGACCATACTCAAGCAGACTCTCCATGTTCACCGTCGTGTTCTCGCCAACGACCGCAAGTTCGTCGATCTTGTCGACATAAGGCTTGTAGTTCTCGGAGTCCAGCGAGGAATTTTCCTTTGTAAACGGCAGCGCAAGCCCTACCGTCTTCAAGTCGAATACCAGGATGGATTCGATGTATCCCCAGTGAACGACGGCCACGCGCTCCGGCTGCTTCTCGATGACGATGCTGCCGTTTGCCGCTTCGATCGTGCGCGGGAATGCCGCGGCAGGCTCTTTAGTTGCTTCCAAGTTCGGCGAAGCCGTAGGCGACGCGCTTGGCGCGCCTCCGTTATTGGATCCCGCGTTGCCGGAGCAAGCGCTTAGGAACAGAACCAGGCTCAGCAATCCAACGATTGCGGCATAACTTGTTTTGCTCGACTTTCTATTCATGACTAGCATCCTCTCTTCGGTCAACCTCGCCGATAACGATTCTCATTAACAAATAAAACAGTACCATCCCTCGCGCGGAATGAGAATAGAGAGATTCCCGCGGGAGGGATGGACGATTTCCATGCGAGGTTGCGCGTCAGCGTTCCAGCTCCCTGCCGATCAGTCCGATTTGACTGGGAGCGATGCCTTTATATTTTTTGAACAGGCGGCTGAAATAATACGGATCCGCATAACCGACGCTGCGGGCAACGGCGGACACCGAAAATTGCTTCGTCTGCAGCCACTCCTGCGCCTTGTTCATCCGATAGTGGATCAAGTAGTCGATTGGCCCCATTCCGGTATACTTCGTGAATAGATGCGAGAAGTATTTGGCCTTCAGCTTGTATCGCTCGGCAAGCGTCGCAAGCGTAATTGGTTCCGTAAAATGCGTCTGGATATACTGGATCGCATCTTCGATGACAGGATAACTTTCCTTATTCTGCCCATGACGCTCCGATTGCAATACATTGGCGAGAATCTGGTAGAAGATCGACTTCTTCTCCAGCAGATTCATGAAATCCGGGGACGAGTCGGCCTCCAGCAAACTGTCGACGAGCCTCAGCAGCTCAGGCGCAAGCGCAGCCTCCAGAAAAGCAATGTCCCGGGGCTCCCTTATTCTCCCTTCAGCAGCCGTACTTTCCTCCGAACGGTCGAGGAGAGCCTTATCCGAATCAATCTGCACAGGAAAATAATGGACAAGACAATAACGAAATCCCTGTTCTCCGGCAATAATCTCCAGCCGCCTGCCCGCTCCGCCGATCAATACCTTCCCCGGTGCCAGCAGATAGCTCTCATCGTCGAACAGAAACTCCGCTTCCCCATCGAGCGCGATAAGGACGCCGCATCGAGCCGTCGGCTTGTCCACATGCCCGCCGTAGACCCGATTGGCTTCCAGTTGCGTGCGGTATACGCCGTACAGCGCAAGCGGCGTATTGGCGAAATATTGAGCCAGCTCCTCGTAGGCATATCCCATTGTCGACAACCTCCTAGCCTCTCGTTCTTGTCATCAAATACAAGAAATAAGGCGCTCCGATGACGGCCGTGACGATGCCCGTAGGAATCTCGGAAGGCTGGATGACCCAGCGTCCGATCGTATCTGCCGTAAGGACCAGCAACGCGCCGACAAGTGCCGATGCCGGCAGCAGTCCTTGATGCTTCGGTCCGACGAGCCGCTTCGCGAGATGCGGGCCGATCAAGCCGACAAAGCCGATACCGCCGCTGACCGCGACGCAGGATGCTGCCAGCGCTACGCCCGCCGCAAGGAGCTTAAGCTGCTCGCGCGAGACATGGGCGCCGAGGCCGCGCGCCGTCGCGTCGCTTAAGTTCAGCACGTTCATTGTCTGAGCTTTGGTCATGACGTACGGAATCAGGAACAACAGCCATGGCAACAGCGCCATTACGAACTTCCAGTTGGTGCCCCATATGGAGCCTGCCAGCCATGTAGCGACCATCTGATATTTCTCCGGATTAAGGCGCAGCGTCAATACGATCATGGCCGCGCTGATCCCGGCGGCCACGGCGACGCCCGTCAGAATGAGACGGGTCGGCATAATGCCTTCATGTTTTTTGTACGCGAGCACATAGATCAGAAACGCCGTCAGCGCCGCTCCCCCGAAAGCCAGCATAGGCAGGAAAAAGACGGGCACGTTGGCCGTTGTCGGGAAGTAAGACACATACAGCATGACGACGAGACCCGCGCCGGCGTTGATGCCCAGAAGGCCGGGATCGGCAAGAGCGTTGCGCGTGATGCCTTGCATAATACAGCCGGATAATGCGAGTCCTGCGCCGATCAACATCGAGATAACGATACGGGGCAGCCTGAATTGGAACAGAACAAGCTCTTGCCGATCCGTTCCTTGCCCGAACAAGGTCATAAATAACTCCTTTGGCGTCAGTTTGATGACGCCGGTGTTCATGCTTATGATGAATGTGGTGAAGATAAGCACGGCAAGTATGCTCATTACCAGGATGGAGCGGCTGCGGCGTTTCTTCTCGATGGATTCTGCGGTGATGGCCTGCATCTACAGCTCCCTCCTTTCCTTGCGCGCCAGATACAGGAAAAACGGCACGCCGATAAGCGCGATGAGCGCTCCGATAGGCGTCTCTTCGGGCGGATTAACCATACGGGCGGCAATGTCGGCAAAGATAACGAGCAGCGCGCCCAGAATGGCGGAGCACGGAATGATCCAGCGATAGTCGACGCCGACAAGCTTCCGCGTCAGATGCGGAATAATGAGGCCGACGAAGCCGACCGCACCGACGACGGCTACCGCGGAGCCCGCCAGAATAAGCACCACGATGGCACAAAGAGCTTTAACCAAACCCGTTCTCTGGCCGAGACCGCGCGCAATGTCCTCGCCCAGGCTGAGCATAGTCACCGAACGGGATAACACGATGCCCATCACGAGCGCCACGGCAACCCACGGAAACATAACCTGCAATTGATCCCAGCGTGTTCCCGCGACGCCTCCCGCATACCAGAAAGCGATGTCTTGCCCGATCTTGAAGTAAAGCGCGATGCCCTCTGCCAGCGCGCTAAGCAATGCGCTCAACGCGGCTCCGGCCAATACGAGACGGGCAGGCGAAAGGCCTCCCTTGGCAAGCGCGCCGATGCCGTATACCAAGCCCGCGCCGAGCGCCGCTCCCACAAACGAGAACAGGATAACGGACATGAACGGCAGGCCCGGGAAAAATGCGAAGCAGATAGCAAGCATAAAACCCGCGCCGGAGTTGATGCCCAGCAATCCGGAGTCGGCGAGCGGGTTGCGGGTCATGCCCTGCATGATCGCGCCGGCCACCGCGAAACTCGCCCCCACCATTGCGCCGCCTAACACGCGCGGCAGACGGAGCTCTCTGATAATCTGGTGATCGGTCAGCTCGGGATTGAACTGAAAGATCGCTTGCCACACGACCTTGAATGAGATGTCCGCTGCCCCGAAGTTAATAGAAAGGAACAGTCCAAGCACGAGCGCGATAAGACCGCCAAACAAGACGACCGTAGCAGCAATCGGTCTGCTCTTGATGGGGGCGTGCGAGGATGGCGTAATCGTTGCGGTACCAGAAAATGCGGGATGATAAGAATGAGATGACTGCTGCGCTTCCGATACGGAAGATGTTTGCATTGTCGCATTTGATGCTGCTACGTCCGCCTCTGCCGGCTTGGAGCCGTTACTGGTCTTGTTTGATCTAGTCGACATGGGTTCCTAACCTTCTTATCTTTTATTGATATTGATTCTCAATAACAATCACATTGAAATTATAGAGGAAATGCCCCCCGATTGCAACGATAAAAACTCTTTGCTCAGCAATTCGAGCGTGAAATCAAAAACCTGACGCATTCACACGTCAGGTTTCTTATTTGCACGATTAAGTTTGAGCAGCCGCCGAATCCTAGAAATGAAGCGACATGGATAGACTCCGACGGGTCCTATTTATGAAAAAAATGATGAACCATGTTTGCGAATTTCCCTCTTGCTAGTTTCTCAGTGGGGACTATTTTACCATCAAGAACTATGGCAGGCATCGCTGTAATGCCGTATTCGCTAACCTTTGAATGCATATCCACATTTGGATCCGTACAATTAGCATCATATACGGAAATAGAACACTTCGGGCAAGCATATTCCTTCACAAGATTGACGATATCATCTCCGTACAGGTTGCTGTCTGTAAAAATTTCAATATTTTTACCCATGATCGGCTTCATCCCTTCATGATTTGTTTTAGAACGGGGCATTCCTGCTTTGGCAGAGGAAGCAGATGTGTCGGCATGGCAGTGACTTGCCTTAATAACGATTTGAAATTTTCCAACTGAGCGATTTTTTCTTCGATCTCTTTTAACTTTAATGCGGCGAATTCGTACATATCCTTTGATGGGTAGTCGTTCTCTTGTTGGACGAAAGCTAATAGATGTTTGATTTCATTTAGAGTAAACCCCAAGTTCTGCGCTTTCTTGATAAAACTCACTTCTTCAACAGCCGCTTCCGAAAACATTCGGTATCCCGCTTTATTTCTATTGGGTTTCGATAGCAGTTCCCGTCTCTCATAATATTTGATGGTCTCTACATTTACGTTAGATGCTTTGGCCAACTGGCTTACGGTGAGGCCATCCATAGCATCCACCTCCTCATAAATAATAATAAACCCGGTACTATGGTACCGAGTCAACAGGCTGCTGTTCTCCGCCCTTATCGAAGCGGCCCTGTTTGGTCCATAGGCGTTTTTTACGCCTACAGCTACTCGTTAAGCCTACTTTTTGGAGCCATAAGCGTTAAATGCGCCTATGGACGCTATGCCGCATAATTTCCTAAAATAAAAAAGCCCTGCTCCCCGTCCTGCAAACGGGAAACAAAGCTTGAATTGTCACTGTGTCATCATCCTACCGAGGAGTTCAATCTGCCGAGCTCGTCTTCGACAAGGGAAGTTAACTCATCCTCATATCCGCCTGTTATGCGATATTTGCGAATGTAATCCTTCACAAACTTGCGCGGGTCCTTGGGCTGGAAAATTCTCGTAAGTTCCTTCAGGCTTTCCTTGACTTCATTCTGGCTATGCTTCGCCATGAAATCTCCTCCCTTATACGATGGATGGTCGTCCTAAACAGTATAATCCGAGAACGTATGCGGCTCTTACACCGCAAGAACCCCCTTCGGTGCAGGCAAACTCCATGGCCAATGAGTCACAATGTTTTCATTTTTCTTACTATTATATCAGTTTGCCCACAATTATGAAAGTGAACAAAAATTAACCCTTGGTCTGTTTTCGTTCGTCATCTGCCTCCGAGTCCGTGCTGGAGGCATCCTCCGAGGACTTGGATTCGGCGAGTTTCTCCTTTCTGTACATACGCAAATAAGCCACTACGCCGACTACGCCAACCGCAATTCCGAATGCGAGCAACGCGATCGTAACCCAATCCCGGGGCATGCCTCCACCTCCAATCTAATTCAAATATCGGCGAATCCCGACGTGGAATGTAGGGTCAAATTGCACAAAAATTATTCCATATATTAGCTAATATTATATCGAAATCAACATAGACTGGCAACTCGTGGAAACTGTCCTTATGGGAAAATTTTCTTGCTGTCATATTTTCCGGTAAGCTCCGCTCCCCCAGGCAAGAAGCTTGCCGTCCCCATCCATGACCGACGCCCGCAAAGTAATCGTACGTCCTGTGCGATGAATGGTTTCCGCTTCGCAGATCAAAATTCCTTGCCTTGCACTGGATAGGAAATGGGTGTTCATATTGGCGGTAACGGTCCGCTCATTGCTCTCGGCAAGCATGACGAGTAGCCCCATTGCATTGTCCATCATCGACATCAGCACTCCGCCATGCACGATGCCCAGCATGTTCAGATGAGAGGGCTCGATGTTCAAACTGATCGTCGTCTTGGCTCCGTCCGCCGACACGACCTTGCACCCGAGCCTCCCCCAAAAAGTCTCCTCGGCCCGCTCCGCAAGCCGCTGCCATGCTTCTGCCTCCTCGGCTCGGCGCGCTGCCTCGTCTTCCCTCATTGCCTTCTAACCCTCCTTCGCCTTCTCCATCGACTCGGCTTCCTCTTCGACCAACTTGCGGCGCAGCACCTTGCCTACCATCGTTTTTGGAAGCGTTTCCCTAAATGCATACCGGTGCGGCACCTTGTAAGCGGCCAGACGGTCTCTGCACCATCGGTCAAGCTGACTGTCCGACACATGCCAGCCTTCCTTCAGCACAATGAAAGCCTTCACCGTTTCGCCGCGGTATTCGTCCTTCACTCCGATGACGGCAGCCTCCCTCACCGCCGGGTGCTCGAACAGCACCTCCTCAACCTCGCGCGGGTAGACATTGAAGCCGCTCGCGATAATGACGTCTTTGATTCGATCCATAATCGTACAGTAGCCCTCTTCGTCGATTGTCGCCAAGTCTCCCGTATGGAGCCAGCCTTCTCGAAGCGTTGCTGCAGTTTCCTCGGGACGGTTCCAATACCCTGACATTACCTGAGGGCCGCGAACGACAAGCTCGCCCATTTCCCCCGTCTTCAGCCTGCGTCCGGTAGACGGATCGACAATCGCGACATCGGTATCCGGGAACGGGAGGCCGATCGTGCCGATTTTCCGCTTGCCCCAGATGGGATTCGCATGGGTGACTGGCGATGCCTCTGTCAGGCCGTAACCTTCGACCAGCCTGCCGCCCGTAAGCGATTCGAACTGCTCCTGAACCTCCAGCGGCAGAGCCGACGATCCGCTGATGCACACGTTAATGGAAGACAGATCGTTTTTGGCGGCGTTCGCATGGTTGATCAGGGCCACATACATCGTTGGAGCGCCAGGGAAAATCGTCGGTTTCTCGTCGTCGATCGTCTTTAGCACGGCGTCCAGCTCGAAGCGCGGCAGCAGCACGAGCATCCCGGCCCGCAAAACGGACATGTTCATTAGTACCGTCAAGCCGAACACATGAAATAACGGCAGCGCCGCCAGAAATTTTTCCTTGCCGTCCTCCGCCTTATAGCACCATGCCGACGTCTGGAGCGTGTTGGAGACCAAGTTGCCGTGCGTCAGCATCACTCCCTTTGGCGTCCCGGTGGTGCCTCCGGTGTATTGCAGCGCCGCAAGCTCATCCCCGCGTCCAAGCTCCGGCAGCTCCACGGAAGGCGCGTGCCCGGCGAGCAGCTTTTTGTACGCCAGCACGCCGTGCTTCCCGTACGGGATGTCGTTCTTAAATCCTTCCTTGCGCTGCTTGATGGGATACAGCAAATTTTTCGGGAAGGGCAGACCGTCTTTAATGGACGTGACAATGACATGACGAAGTGCAGGAACCGGTCCTTCCTCCGGCTTGTCGCCGCGAACGCGCGACAGCCTGCCGTAAAGAAGATCAACCGTGAGGATCGCGACGGCGCCGCTGTCCTTTAATTGATGCTCCAGCTCCCGCTCCACGTACAGCGGATTCGTCTGCACGACGACGGCGCCGGCGAGCAGCACGCCATAGTAAGACACGACCGCCTGCGGACAATTCGGCAGCATAATGGCAACGCGGTCGCCCTTCGAGACTCCGAGCGCGACGAGTTCGGTGGCCAATCGGACGGCGGCGGTATGGAGCTCGCGGTAGGTCATCGTTTTGCCCAGGAAGTGCAGCGCTTTGTGATCGGGAAAACGTCCCACCGAGTCCAGCAGGAACTGCGCGATGCTCTGATTCGGGTAGCTCAGCGAATGCGGCACCTCCGCCGGGTAGTTCGCCAGCCAAGGCCGGCTAAATGGCGCCTTCTCGCCAGGCGGAGTGCTCTCGCTCGACGCGTGGTCTGCGGTGCCCCCCGAAGGATCCTCTTCGGCGGGTGGGGCATCTGCTTCTTGCAGAACGCCCAACGCAACTTCGGGCGAAGTTTCCTCGGCAGGCGAATCCGCCCCCGGGAGCGCTTCGGTATCCCCGGCTTGATCCGCTGCCGGTTCAGGCGCCGCTTCCGATGCGGGAGCAGACTCCTCCGGCGGCGGAATGGCATCAACCGGTATTCTCGCAGCCAGAGTCGACGCTCCCTCATCCCCGACGGCATCGGCGTCATGATCCATCGCTTCCGGCGAGTTAAGGAAGATGTCTGTCTCATCATCGACATGAACAGCGTCTGACGCTTGGTTCTGCGAGGAGGATTCTTCCCCCGAGTCGGTGTCGCCGCTCTGAGCTTGAAGCTCGCTCAGAACTGCCGGACTCGCCCCAGTCCCAGGCTCTGCAACGTCCCGATCCCCGCGAGCCTCCCCAGACTCGGCAAGTTCGGGAGCCGCGAGGCTCCCTTCCGAGGCGTTCTCATGTGTTTGCGGCTCTGCGGATACAGCTTCGGCCGAATTTCCCTCCTGCTGATCTGCGGCGCGCGAATCTTCGTTCGGCAATGAATCGGACGATAGCGGGTCTCCAGGTCTACGCGATTCCATCGCTGCACTCCCCCTCTACACGACATAGTGTTCACTGCGAATCACGCGGGCCGCGATCTCTCGCTTGAGAGCGATCGTATCCGACAGTGGCGCCCGCATCAGCTTCTTCAAGACGGACAGCTGCATCTGCAGCCCGTCGCCGCGCTCCAGAGCAGAGAGCGCAGTCTTGGCAAGCGATTCGATCTTCTCCATGGCCTCCTGCACGAACACCTCCGTCATAGACAGCGCAAGGCGAGCGTCCTCCGTTCGCGCTCCCCCTTCTCCGGACAGCATCTTCTGCGACCGCAGCAGCGCGCTTTCCATCGCGAAGACTTGAATCATCAGATCCGCTAATACGCATAGCACCTCCTGCTCTCTTTCAAGCTTCGTGCCCAGCTTTTGGACCGCGAGACCGCCGATGGCGAGAAATGTTTTTTTCGCTTGGGCAACGCGGTAAGTTTCCTTGTCAAGCGGCTCCGAGAATGTCGGCAACGACATGGGTCCCATCAGCTCGCCCAGAAGCGACTGCGTTTTTTCCATGAGCGGGAGCTCGCCTTTCATTGCCTTTTTGAGCAGCGTGCCAGGGATGAGCATTCGGTTGATCTCATTGGTCCCCTCGAAAATCCGGTTAATCCGCGAATCCCGATAAATCCGCTCTACCTTATATTCGCGAATATAGCCATAGCCGCCGTGAATCTGCACGCCCTCGTCGATGACGGAATCAAGCGCCTCCGATGCAAAAACCTTTAGAATCGAGCATTCTATCGCATACTCGCTGATCGCCTTCACCGCCCGTGCCCCGGCACCCGCCAAGCTTTCGGAGTAATCGTCTCCGCCCCCCTCCTGCTCCTCCAGCTCGCGCAGCGTCGCATCAATGTAACCCGCGATCCGGTATACCATGCTCTCCAGCACGAACGTCGTAATGTTCATCTCCGCAAGCTTGGCTCCGATAAGCGGGTAACGCGACAGCTCGTGACCGAACTGCTTGCGCGTATTGGCGTAAGCGGATGCCAGCTCAATGGTCTCCTTCGACGAGCCAAGGCAAGCCGCGCCGAGCTTGAAGCGGCCAATATTCAAAATGTTGAAGGCGATAAGATGGCCTTTGCCGACATCCCCTAGCACATTCTCGACCGGAACGTGGACGTCCTCGAAGAACAGCGGGCACGTCGAAGAGCCCTTGATGCCCATCTTATGCTCCTCCGGACCGATACTGAACCCCGCCATCTCCCGTTCCACGATAAACGCCGTAAATCGTTCTCCGTCCACCTTTGCATACACGATGAACACGTCTGCGAATCCCGCATTCGTAATGTATAACTTGGAACCGTTAAGCACATAAAACTTCCCATCCTCCGTCAGCTTCGCCGTCGACTTCGCACCGAGCGCGTCAGAACCTGAAGCCGGCTCGGTCAAGCAATAGGCCGCGATCCGATTCCCCGACGCCAGGTCCGGAAGATACTTGGCCTTCTGCTCGGGCGTGCCGAAGAACACGATCGGGAGCGTCCCAATGCCGGTATGAGCGCCGACCGACAATGCGAACGACGATGCCCTCGCCATCGTCTCGGCAAGCAGCGTCGTGCTCACCTTGTCGAGCCCGATGCCGCCGTAGAGCTCCGGCACGTCTGCGCCAAGCAGGCCCAGCTCCCCGGCTTTGCGCATGAGCTGAACCGTCAGCTCATAATTGAGCGCTTCGACCTCCGCGTCGCGAGGCGCCAGCTCCGTCTCCAGGAACTGCTCTGCCGCCTGGGCCATCATCATCTGCTCCTCCGTGAAGTCCTCCGGGGTCACTACCGACGCCGGATCGCTGTCCTGTACGACGAACCGCCCGCCGAAACGTATCGTTCCCGTCGCCACTATCACATTCCTCCTCAAGTCATAGTCAGTCGAACATCCGATGCTTCCATCCCGCCTCCGATGCACATCGTCACGACGCCAATTCCGCCACCGCGACGGCGCAGCTCGTGGATAAACGTTGCACGCTAACTCTCCGGATAGACCTCAATAACGCCAGCGGCTCCCAT